>CBDUCW010000092.1:0-8378 GCA_965365745.1 uncultured Trueperaceae bacterium | reverse complement strand
GCTCGAGGGGACCTTCCCGGCCAGCGATCCGGTGGCCGTGCACCCCACGGCGTCCTCGAAGGAGACCTCGGGCTAGCCGCCACCGCCATCGAACGACGAAGCAGCGACGGGCCCCGCGCGGGGCCCGTCGCTCGATGGCCGTGCCGCGCCGCGCCTCCCCCGAGGAGCGTCAGGCCGCGTCCGCGATCGCTGCCAGGATGTCGCCCGCGCGCTCGCACTGCGCGTGGTCGACGTGCAGATGCGTGGTGGCGCGAACCATGCGCGCGCCGAACGCGATCACCAGGACGCCGCGCTCGCGGGCCTGCCTCACGAGCGTGGCGGCATCGGGCGCTCCGGGCCGAAGGTGGAACACCACGATGTTCGTCTCGACCGTCGCCGGGTCGAGGTCGATCGCCGGGCTCTGCGCGAGTGCCTCGGCCAGGGCCCGTGCGTTCGCGTGGTCGTCGGCGAGGCGGTCGTAGTTGCGCTCGAGCGCGTAGAGCCCGGCCGCCGCGTAGTGCCCGGTCTGCCGCATCGCGCCGCCCAGCATGCGACGGTGCCGCCTGGCCTCTTCGATGTGCGACGCCGAGCCCGCCAGCACCGCGCCGCCGGGCGCGCCGAGCCCCTTCGACAGCGCGACCATGCACAGGTCGAACGGCCCGGCCAGCTGGGACGGCGTCCGGCCGCTCGCGATCGCCGCATTCCACAGGCGCGCGCCGTCGAGGTAGCAGGCGATGTCGTTCGCCTTCGCCGTGGCGCAGATCCGCTCGACCTCGTCCTGCGGGAACACACGGCCGCCGCCGCGGTTGTGCGTGTTCTCGACGTGGACCAGGGTGGTCGGCGGAAAGATCATGTGGCCCCGCGGCTTGATCGCCGCGGCGAGGTCGTCGGCGTCGAACAGCCCTCCGGTCCCGACCTCGCGGAACTGCACCCCGGCGTTGGCCGCCGACGCCCCCTTCTCGTGCCACACGGCGTGCGCTTCCCGGCCCACGACGACCTCGTCGCCCGGCTTGGTCAACACCTTGAGCGCGACCTGGTTCGCCATCGTTCCCGACGGCATCCACAGCGCCGCCGCCTTGCCGAGTCGCTCGGCCACGACCTCCTGCAGGCGGTTCGTCGCCGGATCCTCGGCGAATTGGTCGTCGCCGACGTCGGCCTGGGCAATGGCGCGGCGCATGCCCTCGTCGGGGCGGGTGATGGTGTCGGATCGCAGGTCGATCGGGGGGGCGGTGGTCATGCAGGGTCTCCTCGGGTACCGCGGCGATGGCGCCGCGCTCGGCCGTGGCGGTCGTCGACGGGTGCTCCGGCAGTATCGACCATGCGCGCCGTCGGCGCGGTGGTCTCGCAACGCACGGCGTTCCGCCCGCGGACCGTCGGTCCGCGGGCGGATGAATCGAGATGGAGGGGGTGCGGAGGGGGCGTTGAGGGCGGGGGGCGTTGAGGGTGGGGGACGTTGGGTGCAGGCGGAGTCAGGGCGAAGGGGGGATGCCACGCCTCACGGCGCTTCGGTCACCACCACCGTGCCCGAGTGCTCGGGGTGCAGCGGACACACCACCTCGTACGTACCGGGCGTGGTCGGCGTGAACACCATCGCGTCACGTCCGCCGCCGGGCGAGTAGAGGTACGCCCAGAGGTGCACCTCGTCGCCGGTGGGTTGCACGCCGGCGGGCGAGGGCGCGCGCCACGCGACCCACATGTTGTTGTGGTGGGCGTCGTGCGCCTCGTCGGAGACGCCTTCGCGTTGCTCGGTCTCGGGCTCGGCCAGCCACAGGAGGTCGGTCGCCTCGAGGCCGACGACGCGGTAGTGGTGTTCGATCCGGGTCCGATTGCGAACCACGAGTCGGACGCGTTCGCCCGCAGGGATCTCGATCGTCGCCGGCTCGAAGCCATCTTCGGTCAGCGCGATGTCCACCGTGATCCAGGGGATCTCGGTGCTTGCGGGGTTGTCGTCGTCGGCGCTCGCATCTTCGGCCGATTCCGAAGCAGGTTCGCTGGGCGTGGGGTTCGCGAGGTACGCCAGGTAGGCGGCGACCGCGTCGATCTCATCGGGCGAGAGGCGGATGAAGTCCATCATCGAGATGCTGCCGAGCGCGTTGCGGATGCGCGTCGCGTCGGCGCCCACGATGTTGGCGGCCTGTACGCCGGCCTCGCCCTGCCCGGAGGCGTCGTTGCCGTGGCAGTAGGCGCAGCCCACGCCGCCGGCGGTCTCCTCGAAGATGACGCGTCCGGCTTCGGCCTCGTCGCTCTGCGCTGCGGCGAAGCCGAGCAGCGCGGCGACCGCGAGGGCGAAGAGCGCCACGAGCGGAGTGCGATCAATCGCCCGAGCCATCGCCGCCGCCTCCGTTCTCGCCGCCGGTCGCGGAGCCGTCGCCGTCGGCCGGGGTGCCGGTGGAGTCGGCGCCCGCGGCCTCGGCCTCGAGCTCGAGGAGGTACTGCAGGTACTCGTACACCTGCCAGAACTCCTCCTCGCTGAGCGTGATGAAGGTCATGAGCGGGACGGCGCCCGACATGGCGCCGCGGAGGGCCGACTCTTCGGCGCCCACGACGCGGGCGGCCTCGACGCCGGCGGTTCCATCGCCGTTTCCGTCGAGGCCATGGCAGTACGCGCATCCCACGCCGCCGGCGGTCTCTTCGTAGATGAGTCGGCCGGCCTCGATCATCTCGGAGCGCGTCATCGGCTCGTCATCGGTCTGCGCGCCGAGGCCGATGGCGAGAACCATCAGCACCGCGGCGGCGGCAAGCACGAGGACGTAGGGGGATCGGAGAATGCGCATGGTCGTCGGACGTCCCTTCTAGGCGGAAGAGCTCCCGCGCGCGAGTTCGCGCGCGGGAGCGGGGCCTGCGTCGATCAGTTGCCGGACACGAAGTCGCGAACCATCTGCTTCATGGACTCGCCCTTGGGGCCGCCCATGTCGGAGAGGAGCTCGCCCGTGCCGTCGGGGGCGTAGCGGACGAAGGCACCGGAGTGCGTGTCGCCGGCGCGCGGGGTCGTGATGTAGTCGGTGACCTGGAGCGTGTCGAGGTTGAGGACGATCGTCTCCCAGCCCTTCATGTTGCTGATCCAAAGCTCGTTCACTTCGGGATCGGGGTGCAGGATCCCGTGATCGATGCTCTGCGCGGATCCGCCGAGGTAGATCGGCTGGTTGATCGAGCGGTCGGTGCGGAAGATGCGCGCATCGATGACGCCGACGTTGGAGCCGCGGTTGTGGCTGCCTTCGCCCTTGCCGATCAGGAAGATCTTGCTCTCGTCCCAGTTCAGCGCGATGCCGTACGGGCCGGCCACGCCTGCGCTGGCTTCGCCAACGATCTCGTTGGTCTCGTTGTCGATCTTGAACACGTGGCTGCTGTGCCCGTCGACGACGTAGGTGTAGCGGCCGTCCTGCGTGTGCGTGATGCCGATCGGGTGGTGGCCCACGCCGTGGACTTCGGTGACGGAGCCGGTGTCGAGGTCGACCTTGGCGATGCCGGCCGCGTAGAAGTGCGCCGAGCGAATCCAACCGGCGCCCATCGACACGTACACGGTCTTGCCGTCGGGGGACGGAGTGGTGAACGGGTGGCCCTGCGGGTGCACGTCGTCGTAGGTGATGCTCTTCACGACGCGGTTGTCGTCGTTGGGATCGAGCACGTGGTGCGGGCCGCCGTTGGCGCCGAAGCCCCACTGGAGGATGACGCGATCGTTGCCGTCGACGTCGGTCCACGCCTGGATGTGGTGGAGGCGTTGGCGACGCATCTCACCCTGGTAGTAGCTCTCCTGCGAGAGCAGCTTGTCGAGCTTCAGGGTGCGGGTGTTGACGATGCCGACGTAGGTGATTTCGCGCTCGCCGTCGGCCTGTTCGGACCATCCGACGTAGGCCCAGCGACCGTCGGGCGACACGCCGACGCCGTGCGGGCCGCGCCGGATCGAGGAGGCTTCGTCGATCTTGAAGTAGACCTGCGTGACGACCTCTTTGCTGTAGGCATCGATGATGTGGAAGCCCACGAACTGCATGTCCTCGGGCATGTCGGGATTCAGGGTGTCGTGGCTCTCGCTGGTGAAGTAGACCAGCGGATGGGCTTCCATGTCCCATGCGTCGGGACCGCTGGAGTCGTACTGCTCGACGAGGTGCAAGCCGCCGCGCTCGGACTCGGACGTCGTCCAGTCGCTTTGCGCGATTGCGGTCGCCGCAAACGCGAGGGCGAATGCGAGGAGCAGGCTCAGGTAGATGCGGGGATGTCTCATGCGGTGATCTCCCGGTTCGGGGGGGAAGGCGCGAGGCCTTCGTGAGGGTAGGGGGGGCGGGGTCTCGACGAAGATCGAGGTGTCACTCAGTGCGGTCGGCGATCACCTCCTTGAATCGTGCTCGAAGCCTGGGGCGCCACGGTCCAGCCGCCCGGTGGAAGGCTGGACCCCGGAATCACCGAACGATCAGCTCGGCGGTCATCTCGGCGTGCAGGGGGCACACGACGAGGAACGTCCCGGATTCGGGGGCGACGAAGCCAACCGCGTCGAATTCGTGGGGGTTGGCGTGAAGGTGCACGTTCGTCCCGAGCCGGCAGATGCCGGAGTCCGACGTGCACATGTGGCCGGTCATGCGTTCGCCCGTGCGCAGGGCGTCGGGGCCGTAGTCGTCGAGGTCGTGGACGGCCATCTGGAACCACCGGAGGTCGACCGGCTGCAAGCCCATGATGTGGAAGTGATGCTCGGTTTCGGACTCGTTCTGGAAGACGAAGATCAGCGGCTGGCCGGCGTCGACGCGGAGCCGCGTCGGCTTGAAGCCGTCGTCGGTGGCGCGCACGACCACGCTCCGCTCGTCGGGCGACAGCCCGAACCAGCGGCCGGCGTCCCACGCGAAGGTGGTGCCGCCCTCGAGCTCGAGAGCGACCTCACCCGGCTGGTAGGGCGACAGGGCGAAGCTCACGGTCGTGATGCGGTGGTGTTCCTCGGAGGTGTCGACCTCGCTGCGTTCGGCGGCGTAGCGCGTGCCGTCGACGATGAGGGTGGGCGCCACGACGGCGCTCGTCGCGGGCAGGTCGGCGCCGTGGGTGGTCTCGTCGATCCGGACCACGATGCGGTCGGTCGGCGACCACGCGTCGAGGGCCTCGGGTTCGGCCGCGCGGAACCAGGCCGGCGTGGCCCAGGTCGCGGTGATTTCGACGTCGGCATCGCCGACCTGCACCGTCGTCGTGCGCCCGAGCTGGTCGCTCAATTGATCGGCCATCGATCCGAGGCCGGGGGGCGGCGCCGCGTGCTCGTGGTCGTGGTCGTCGTCTTGGGCGAATGCCATGCCCATGGCGACGAGGCAGGCGAGGAGGGCAACCCACAGCCGCCTCCGACGCAGTCCGCGCAAGGCGAGGAGCCCTGCGTCGGCCGAGTCCCGGCGGGCCGAGGGAGCGGTGCTGCGGTGGCGGCGGGTGCGTTGCACGTGAAGTACCTCCCGGAACGGTGACGTGGACTGGTGGCGAGGGGTCGATCGGCGGTCGGTGTCGATCCGATCCGTTCTACTGGCTCGCACGGACCGATCTGTCCGCAGGCGCGGACGATGGATCGACGATGACGCGTCTCCGTATTTCCGCGTAAGAGGCGTTTGTCCCGAAAGCTCCATGCTCCGACGCGTCGTGTAGGAGTAACTCCGACACGCTGCGCTGGACGCCGCGTGCTGCCCGCGGCACGGACGCGGCGTCGTCCGGATCGCTCCTTGCGCCGCTCGGATCCCGGCCGCCGGGTCGAGCGCCGTTGACACGCACACCGATTCCGCCTAGACTTCTGATACCTGAATCACTCGTCAGGTTGTGCGCGCACGCGGTGCCGCCCAACCCCCACCCGCGCCGGCGCCCCAGCGACGCCGCCGACGTTGCGAGGTGCTGCATGACCCGACTCCCCCGACCCGCCACGGCGCGCGGCGAAGCCACCCGCACGAAGCTGCTCGAGGCCGCCGAGCGCGAGATCGGCGAACGCGGCTTCGCCGGCGCGTCCATCGCCTCGATCACGCAGCGGGCCGGCGTCGGGCAGGGCACCTTCTACCTGTACTTCCCCTCGAAGGAAGATGCGCTGCGCGAGCTCGTGCGGCACATGGGGAGCGAGCTCCGCCGCGCCCTGGCCCAGGCGACCGCGGGCATCACCAGCCGGCTCGAGGCCGAGCGTGCCGGCTTCGAGGCCTTCCTTCGCTTCTCGCGCGAGCACCGCGACCTGTACCGCGTGGTGATGGAGTCGCAGTTCGTCGACCCGGACGTCTACCGGGAGTACTACGAAACCCTCGCCGAGGGCTACGCCCGTGCGCTCGAGCGCGCCCAGGACCGCGGCGAGATCCGCCCCGGCGACCCGGCCGCGCAGGCCTGGGCGCTGATGGGCATCGCGCACTTCATCGGCCTCCGCCACGGCGTCTGGCAGGAGCCCGGCGAGTCGGCGTCGCTCGACGTCGTCTTCGACCTGCTCGAACACGGCCTCGCGGCCACGCCGCGCGGCTGACGCGGCGGATCCGGCCCACGTGACCTCCCACCCCTTCGATCTCGTCGCCCAGCGGGCGCGCGCGCACCCCGAGCGCGCGGCCGTCGCGTTTCGAGGGAGGCGCTTCACGTGGGCCGACCTGGAGGCGCGGACCGCGTCGCTCGCGGCTCGGCTGACCGCCGCCGGCGTCGGGGCCGGCGCCCGTGTGGCGCTCGTTTCCACATCGCACATCGCGCACCTGGATCTGCTCTTCGCGTGCGCACGGCTGGGCGCGACGGCGGCGCCCCTCGATCCCCGGCTCGCGCCGGGCGAACGCGAGCGTCTGCTCCGCACGATCGATCCCGCGGCCCTCCTGGTCGACCCGGAAGCGCCCCGTTCGGGCAGCGCCACGGCGTCGCTGCTGCCGGCTCTCGTTCCGCTCGTGCCCTTCGACGCACCCGGCACGAAGGCGGGCCCAGATCCCCGTGGTGGGCCTGCGCCGCGGGACGCGAGCGGTCCCGCGAACCGGGGCGCGCGTCCATCGGTGGCGCCTGCCGGACCCCGGCCCGATCCCGAGGACACCCTGATGCTGCTCGCCACCAGCGGCAGCCGCGGTGCGCCCCGCCTCGCCGCGCTCCCCTATCGCCAGATCGCCTTCAACGCGCTGGCCACGGCCGCGGCCTGGGATCTCGGCGCCGCCGACGTCACGGTCCACGCGACGTCGAGCGCGCACGCCGGCTTCCATGCCCTGGTCACACCCGTGCTCGCTGCCGGCGGCTTCGTCGTCCTGCTCGAGCGCTTCGACCCGCGCAGTTACCTCGACGCCAGCGCCGAGGCCGGCGCCACGGTCGGCTTCCTCGTGCCCTCGATGCTGCGCGAGCTCGCCGACGCCGCCAGCGCTCGACCCGACGCCGTGCGCACGCTGCGCTGGATCGTGGCCGGCGGAGCGCCGCTCCCCCGCGCCGTTCGCGACGCGTGGTCGACGACCGGCGTTCCCCTGCGCCACGGGTACGGGCTGACCGAGGCGGGCGTGAACTGCTTCATGGCCGCGCCGGCCGATGCAGCGGCAGACGCACCGGCCGCTGCACCGGCGGCTGCGGCGACGGCTGCGGCGGCCGACGCTCGCTCCGGCGCTCCCGCCGCGGGCGACCGCGCGGCGGAGGACGCCGCGTCGCCAGCCCTCGCGGCCGGCGACGTGGGCGTCGCGATGCTCGGCACCGAAGCGGTGGTGCGCGACGAGGCCGGAGGCCCCTGCGCCCCCGGCGAGATCGGCGAGCTCACGCTGCGCGGCCCGCACCTCTTCGGCGGCTACGTCGGCGAACCCGATGCGACGCGGGAGGCGCTCCGCGACGGCTGGCTCTGGACGGGCGATCTCGCCAGCCAGGACGGCCGCGGGCGCGTCACGATTCGCGGTCGCCGCCGCGACCTCTACATCAGCGGCGGCCTCAACGTCTTCCCCACCGACGTCGAGGCCGAGATCGCGACGCATCCCGACGTGGCCGCCTGCGCCGTGCTCGGCGTGCCCGACGCCCGGTGGGGCGAAGCGGGGGCGGCCTTCGTCGTCGGCCGCGACCGGCACCGCCTCAATCCCGACGAGCTGACGGCCTTCCTGCGCGATCGGCTCGCCGGCTACAAGGTGCCCAAGCGCATCGTCGTGCTGGACGAGCTCCCGCTCACCCCTTCGGGCAAGCCGTCGAAACCCGCCCTGCGTGCCGCGCTCGAGCGCGGCGACTTCGACCGGAGGACCTCCGATGCCGCCTCGTGACCCCACCGCCACCTACCGCCTGCTGCCCACGGGCGTGCGCCTGCACTACGCGCTCGACGAAGGCTCGACCGGCGTCGATCGACCGCCGATCGTGTTCGTCAACGGGCTCACGATGGACACGAACTCGTGGACTCCCATGCTCGGCGCCCTCGCCGACGTCGACGACGCGCGCACCACGCTGCGCTACGACTGCCGCGGCCAGGGGGCGAGCGACGCACCCGACGAGCCCTA
>CBDUCW010000091.1:0-8417 GCA_965365745.1 uncultured Trueperaceae bacterium | reverse complement strand
CGTTTCAGCGTCCACGTGCTTCCCCACGGGGGGCGCGGCGCGATGCGCGATCTCGACGGGCTCGTTCCCATCGCGTTTCCGCACAACTCGAGCGTCACCCCGATCGAGATCTTCGAAACCCAGAGCCCCGTCCGAATCGGGAAGAAGGCGTTTCGTCCCGATTCGGCCGGTCCCGGTCGAAGTCGCGGAGGCGTCGGACAGGTCATGACCTTCGTCAATGCCGGCGACGAGACCATCCATGCCCGCGTGCGCCCCGACAAGATCACCTGCGCCCCGCCGGGACTCGCCGGCGGCGGCAACGGGCGAACCGGCGAGGTCTGGTTCAACGGCGTCGAGATACGGCGCTTTCCGATCCTGGACTTCGCCCCGGGCGACGTGCTGGAGATGCGGATGCCCGGCGGGGCGGGCTTCGGTCCGGTCGCCGAGCGCCCCGTGGCGAAGATCCTCGACGATCTCGACCGGGGCGTGATCACGCCGCGAGGCGCGGTCGACGACTACGGACTCGATCCCAACGACCTTCCCGCGCAACCGTCGGCCCCCGCATCCAAGGAGGAGAGCTTGTGAGCGCCATCGACCCGATCGGACTCGAGGTGATGTGGCAACGTCTCGTCGCGATCGCCGACGAAATCGACACGGCCACGATCCGAACCTCGTTCTCGACCATCGTTGGCGAGAGCCACGACTTCGGATGCATCGTCATGGACGCGCAGGGCCGAGGGCTGTCGCAGGCGCAGTGGAGTCCGCCGCAGTTCTGCACGATGCTGCCGCGCACCACGCGCGACATGCTGAAGAAGTTCCCCGCCGACACGTTGCGGCCCGGCGACGTGCTGGCGACGAACGATCCCTGGATCGGCAGTACGCACCTCCCCGACTACAACCTCGTGTCGCCCGTGTTCCATCGCGGCAAGCTCGTGGCCTTCCTCGGCACGGTGGCGCACGTGAGCGACGTGGGCGGCCACCTCGGCGACCTCGAGGCATCCGACATGTTCATGGAGGGCACCCGGCTGATGCCGAACTACTTCTACCGGGGGGGAGAGGTGGACACGGTGGTCGAGGAGTTCATCGCTGCGAACTGCCGCGTGCCCGAGATGGTCCTCGGCGATCTTCACGCGATCGTCGGTACCCACCGCATCGGGGCCAGGCGAATTCGCGAGTTCATGGACGACTACGACCTCGACGACATCACCGAGCTGTCGGAAGCGATCCAGTCGAAGTCGGAGCGCGCCCTGCGCGACGCGATCCGCTCGCTGCCGGACGGCGTCACCGACTACGAGATCACCGCCGACGGGTACCTCGAGCCGTTCACGCTCAAGGCCCGCCTCGAGATCCACGGCGACACGCTCGCCATCGACTTCGCGGGCTCGTCGCCGCAGCAGTGGCACTCGGCCATCAACGCGGCCTTCAACATCAGCTACTCCACGGCCGTCTACCCGATCAAGGCCATGCTCGCGCCGCACATCCCCAACAACGACGGACTCGTGCGCCCGCTCGAGATCACCGCGCCCGAGGGGTCGATCGTCAACTGCACGTTTCCGGCTCCGGTCAAGGCGCGGGCGAAGGTCATCAAGCACATCCCTCCCTTGATCTTCGGCGCGTTCGCCGAGTTCCTTCCCGAGGAGGCGATCGCCGCCGCCGGAGGGATCTTCCCCTTCCACGTGGTCGGACGCGACGAGACCTTCGGCCGCTATGCGGTTCACATGCTCCCCCACGGTGGGCTCGGCGCCACGCGCGACGACGATGGATGGCTGCCCGCGGCCTACCCGCACAACTCGACGGTGACGCCGACCGAGATCATCGAGCGGCAGTGCCCGGTGATCATGACCCACAAGGCGCTCGTCCCCGACTCCGGGGGGGCGGGACGGAGACGGGGCGGTCTCGGGCAGGAGATCGGGGTCGTGTGCGTCGCGCCGACCGAGGCGCTCCTGACCGTGCGGCCGGACCTCTTGAAGTACCCGGCTCCGGGTCTCGAGGGGGGCGAGGACGGACTGCTCGGCGACGTCGTGCTGAACGGCGAACGAGCGACACGGTTCACGCCCTTCCCCTGGGGTGAAGGCGACGAGGTCGTGCTCACCGTGCCCGGCGGGGGCGGCTTCGGAGCGCCCGCCGAACGCGAGCGCGACCGAGTGGTCGCAGATGTGGCGCTTGGATTGGTCACGCCCGAAGGTGCGAAGCGGGACTACGGCATCGAGGCCGATCTCGACGCCCGGGCCTTGCGCATCGAGGCGATGCAGCGGTGGGTCGCCGACCACGCCGCGACCGGCAGCGGCAGCCGG
Organism: uncultured Trueperaceae bacterium; assembly: GCA_965365745.1. Classification (GTDB taxonomy): domain Bacteria; phylum Deinococcota; class Deinococci; order Deinococcales; family Trueperaceae; genus CBDUCW01. The sequence continues at coordinate 6,144 of CBDUCW010000091.1, read as the reverse complement.
GCCGACGAGACGTCCCCATGAACGATCTCGCGATCGTGGGAGCGACCCTCGTGAGTCCCAGCGTCGACGGCGTCGAGGCCACCGGGGCCTCGATGCGACGGGCGACCGTGCTCGTTCGGGACGGAACGATCGCTGCGGTCCAAGATCCCGACGCTCCGATTCTCGCCGCAGAGACGCTCGACGCCGAGGGGATGTTGCTCATGCCCGGGGCCATCGACGTGCACTTCCACTGCCGCGACCCGTCGTTCCCCCACCGCGGCGACTTCGCGACCGAGAGCCGTGCTGCCGCGGCGGGAGGGGTGACGTCGATCTTCGAGATGCCGATCTCGAAGCCGTGTGCCTCGACGGCCGACGTGCTTCGCGCTCGTCAAGCCATCGCCAAATCCAAGGCGTACGTCAACATCGGGCTCTACGGGGCGCCCGGACGCAAGGACGCGGCCGAAACCCGGGCGATGGCCGACGCGGGTGCGATCGCGTTCAAGCTGTTCACGACCCGCGCAGCGCCGGGCCGCGACGACGAGTTCCTCGGGCTGGCGACGAACGGGCTCGACGACGTCGTCGCGGCGCTCGAGCAGGTGGCCGCCACCGGTCTTCGGTGCGTGTTCCACGCCGAGACCCAGGAGCTCATCGACCTCTTCACGGTGCGCGCACGCGACCTCGACGTCGCCGACCACCTCCGTCACCGCGCCTCGAGACCGGCCGTCGTCGAGGCGACGGCGGTGGCCGCGATCGTCGAACTCGCGCGCACGGTGGGATCTCCGGTCCACATCGCCCATGTGTCCTCGGCGCAGACGGCCGACGTGATCCGGCGCGCCAAGGCCAGCGGAGCCCCGATCACGGCCGAGACGTGTCCGCACTACCTGTTCTGCACCGAGGACGACCTCGCACAGGCCGGCCCCTTCGGCAAGATCAACCCACCCATCCGTTCGGCTGCGGATCGCGATGCCCTGTGGGCTGCGATCGACGACGGCACGCTCGACCTCGTGGCGACCGACCACGCGCCGTTCACCGCCGACGAGAAGGAGGCCGCCCGAGGCGACGTCCTGGCCGCCCCACCGGGCCATCCGGGCGTCGAGTACCTCGTGCCCCTCCTGATGAGCGAGGCGCTCCGGGGGCGCTTCTCGCTCGAGCGCGCGGTCGAGCTCATCAGCCTGGCGCCCGCTCGGCTCTTCGGGCTGTTCCCTCGCAAGGGCGTTCTCTGGCCCGGCGCCGACGCCGATCTCACGATCTACGATCCGAGGCCCGAGCGGACGCTGCGACGCGGCCAGGGATTCAGCCGAGCGGCCGACTGCAACCTGCTCTACGATGGCCGACCCGTGCAGGGCGAAGTGCACGCGACGATCGTCGGGGGCCGCATCGTCTACCGCGACGGCGACGTCGTGGGGGAGCCGGGTTGGGGCGCCATCCTGACTCCGCAACGCGCGTCTCCCGACCGCGCCCCCGCCGAGACGCGCGCGTGAGCCTCGCCGATCCGGATCTCGCCCTCCGGCCCGAGCTGGACGAGCGCGATCGGCGCTTCGCGCGGCTGCGCCGAGCGATGGAGGCTGCAGGGCTCGACGCGCTGTTGGTGCCGGGCAAAGGTCATTGGTGGACGGGCCGGGGCTACTGGCGCTGGCTGACCGACTTCCACCTGTGGGGGCACGACGGATTGATCTTGATGCCGCTGGACGGCGAGCCGTGCTTCACGCTCTCGAGCTGGGCCGTCGCCGAGCGCGTGGCGCGCCGCGGCTGGATCGAGGACGGTCGCGGCGACGTGTACCTCGTTCCTCGCATCGCCGACGCCGTGCGCGAGAAGCGACTCGACCGGGGGAGGATCGGGCTCGCCGGCGAGCGCTTCGTGCTCGCCGCGGGCAGCCTGCGCGAGCTCCGGCGCGAGCTTCCCGACGCCGACTTCGTGCCGGCCGACGACGTGATCGATGGAGCCCGGGCCGTGAAGAGCGGGTTCGAATTGCGTCAGGAGCTCGCCCTGTGGCGCCTCGCGATGGACGCGATGGAGCGGTTCCACGCCGAGGTGCGCCCCGGCGTCAGCGAGCTCGACATCGCTTCCGAGATCACCCGACCCGTGTGGGCCGCGGGAGCCCGCGACATCCTCATCTTCGTCGGCGAGGAGCCGGGCGCCATGGATCCCCCCACCCATCGCTCGCTCCGGTGCGACGACAAGGTGCGGTTCCACCTCGAGATCTGCGGGCCGTCGGGCCACTGGTGCGAGATCACCGTGAACTCGGCGGTGCGAGAACCGAGCTCCGCCGAGGCGAAGCTCATCGACGACGAACTCGCGGCGTTCGACGCGCTGCGGCGCCTCGCCGTGCCCGGGGCGCGCCTGTCGGAACTCGCCGCCCGATTCGAGACCGTCCTCGCCGAACGCGGCTGGGATCTCGGCGAGCCCACCGTCCACTTCGACTTCCACGGGCAGGGCATGGACACGATCGAGCGCCCGTGGTTCTCGGCTGCCGCAGGGTGGGGATCGTCGCAAGACCAGCCCCTCGAGGCGGGCATGGTGTTCAGCTACCACCCGCGACGCAGGGTCGGTCCGGATCCGGGGTGGTCGAGCGGCATCAACGAAGACATCGTGATCACGCCCACGGGTGCCGAACGCCTGTCCGCCCGTGCTCGCCCCGATTCCGGAGGTTGGGACCACCGCTGGCGGCCCCTCCGCCGCTAGTCCGCATTCGACCCACCTCGCGAGGAGATCTGCACCCATGCCCAGCAGCACCGAACGACCGAACCCCGACGACAAGTTCGTCGGCATACAGATCAGTCCGATCTCGTTCATCGACGAAGGCGTCGACACCGTGCTCGACACGCTCCAGCAGCGAGTCGGCGTCAACGCGTTGATGATCGGCACCGTCTCGTGGCTCGGGCTCAAGAGCGGCCGCAGCATCTCCTGGGAGATCGACGGGTGGCCCGATCACGGGGTTCCCGAGCCGTTCGCGATGAAGGGGGGCGCGTACATCGAGACGCGCCCGGAGTACTACCGCAACACGTTCATCGACGACTTCCGCGCGAAGGATCCCGAGATGGCGGGCAAAGACGTGCTCGACATGGTGATCCCTGCCGCCCGGGAGCGGGGAATGCTCGTCTACGCCGAGCTCATGGAGCCGTTCTTCAAGTACGCCGGGCACGGTTCTGCCGACGCGGTCCCGATCCCCAACCTGCCGCAGGCGCTCGAGGTCGACTTCCTCGGTCGCTTCGGCTCCGAACCGTCGACGAGCCACCCGGCGTATCGCACGTGGATCCAGTCGATGATCGAGGATCAGGTTCGCAGCTACGACCTCGACGGGTTGATGTGGTGCAACGAGCGCCGGAGCCCGCTCGATCAGCTCGTTTCGGGCATGGCCCCGGGCGACTTCTCCGACGCGGCTTGCGAGGACGCCGAGCGGCGCGGCGTCGATCCAGAGCGGGCGCGACGGGCGTTCCGCGACGTCTACGACTACTTCCAGGCGGCGCGGGCGGGCCACGAGTTCGTCGATGGCGCGCTGATCACCGGATTGCGCGTCCTCATGGACAACCCCGAGGTGTTCCTGTGGGAGAAGGTGTGGGTCGAGCGAAACAAGGACCTCGACCGCGAACTCTACGGGATCGCGAAGTGGTGCAAGCCGAACCTCAAGTTCGGCCTCAACGTATGGAACCGCAATCACTTCAACCCGCTCCGCAAGGCGCAGTGGCCGTGGAAGGAGCAAGCGGACTGGTCCGATTGGGTCAAGCCGATCACGTACCAGCACCAAGCGGGGCAGATCTACCACAAGGAGATGTCGGAGCTCCACAAGAGCCTCTTGCGCGACCTCGATCCCGCTGCGGCGACCCCGCTGATGTACACGCTTCTGGACGAGGCTCCGTGGAACGATCTCGTTCAAGCCGGCATGGATCCCGACACCTACGTGTACGGACAGTGCCGCGACACGGTGAAGGCCGTCGAGGGCCGTGTACCCGTGTACATGGGGATCGGTGTCGACGCCCCGCGGGTGCAGGAGGACCAGGCGGTCTGCACGCCCGACATCGTGTACCGGAGCGTGCACGCCACGTACCGCGCGGGCGGCGAGGGCGTGATCTTCTCGCCCAACTACGCCTCGATGAAGCTGACGAATCTCGACGGTGCCGCCAAGGCGCTCGAGGAGCTCGGGCTCAAGTGACGGGGTCGCCGTGAGTACGTCCATCTACCTCGCCGATCCCGAGATCCGCGAAGGGATGCTCGACACCCTGCGCGCCCGACTGCCGGCGGGGTGGGACCTGAGCGACGACCCCGACGGCGCCGACGGGGTGCTGACGGCGAACGTCGACGTCGACGCGGCCTCCCTGATCCGGCGCGGGGCCAATCTCCGGCTCGTCGCCAAGCTCGAACCGGGAAACGCCACGATCCGTGCGGACTCCGTGCCTGTCGTCGAGATTCCCAACACGGCCCTCACCGGTGTCGCCGAGCTGACCGTCACCCTGATCTTCGCCCTGGTGAAGAACCTGCGAGCCGTCCACGAGGCTACGCGGGCCCGCGCGTGGCTCGACGACCGCAGCGAGCCGATCCTCACCGACCAGCAGCGGTACACGTACAACTGGATCGGCATCGACGACTTCGGGACCCTCTACCGCAAGAAGATCGGCATCGTCGGACTCGGGCACATCGGTCGGGCCGTCGCCGCGCGACTTCGTCCCTTCGGCGTCCGCCTGCTCTACACGCAACGCACGCGCCTCGAACCCGACGAGGAGGCGCGACTCGGGGTTCGCTGGCGCTCCATGGATGCGCTGCTCGCCGAGTCGGACGTGGTCACGCTCCATCATCGATTCGTGGACGCACCGAGCCACGAAGGGGGCAACGACGCGCAGTTCGGTGCTGCCGCGTTCGCGCGCATGAAGTCGGGGGCCCGCTTCGTCAACACGGCCCGCGGCCGTCTCGTCGACGAAGACGCCCTGGCCGAGGCCCTCCGCAGCGGCCATCTCGCCGGCGCCGCGCTCGACGTATTTCGCCATGAGCCCCTCCCCGACGATCACCCGTTTTGGACGATCCCGCCCGAGCGATTGATCCTCACGCCGCACATCGCCGGCGCACCGGTCGACGAGGCCTGGCGACTCGCCAGCGACGTGTTGATCGAAGCGCTCGGTGGCGAGCCTCCGGAGGACTCGTCCTCCTGACCGCAGGGGTCGCACCGGCCCGCTCGCACGACGCCTCGATTCCGAGAGAAACGCTTCGACCTCGCCCCTCGCTCGGCCGTTCCCCGACCGTTCTCGCCCCATCCTCGAAGGAGATCCCCCATGCCCGAACCTCCCGCCTGGCACTACCAGAAGATCATCAAGCCGATGTTCGACGCCCCCGTCGAGCACGTCGTTCTCCGTGGCCGCGTCCTCACCTGCGACGGCGATGAAGCCATCGAGGATGGCTTCGTCGAGATCGACGGCGGGAAGATCGTCGCGGTGGGGGCTGCGTCCGAGCTCGGGTCGCGCGCTGCGGGCGCGCTCGAGACCGGGGGGTCGATCCTTCCTGGGTTGTTCAACAGCCATGCGCACCTGGCGTGGGATGGGGTTCACGACCTCGCCCGGCAGTCCATGGACGACGCCCCCGAGATCAGCGCCTACAAGTCGGCCGGCAACATGCTCAAGAGCCTGCGCGCCGGTGTGACGACGGTTCGCGACCTGGGCATGAACGAAAGCAACATCTTCGCGAAGCAGGCCGTGCGCCAGGGGATCTTCCCGGGCCCGAGGCTGCTCATCACCGGGGCGGCCATCATCCAGACCGGTGGGCACACCTACTGGTGTTGCCAGGAGGCCAGCGGCGCGGACGAGATGCGTCGCGCCGTCCGCGAACAGGTTCGTGCCGGAGCCGACCTCATCAAGATCATGGCCTGCCACGACACGCTCGAGTTCACCGACGACGAGCTCCACGCCGTGATCGACGAGTCGCACCGCAACGGAATCCCGATCACCGCGCATGCGACGTTCGACGAGGCCATCCACCGCGTCGCCAGTTTCGGCATCGATTGCGTCGAGCACGGCGGGCGCATGACCGACGAGACGATCGACCTCCTCCTCGAGAAGGACATCCCGATCGTCACGACGTTCGCGCCGTTGGTGCAGCAGAGTCAGCCCGAGATCGCCCGCAAGTACAACATCCCCGAGTGGAAGATCGAGGAGCGGCAGCGCGCCGTCGCCAGCCGCGAC
>CBDUCW010000090.1:0-8452 GCA_965365745.1 uncultured Trueperaceae bacterium | reverse complement strand
GAGCGGGAACAGACGCAGTGGTACTTCCAGCGGTACGTGTCGCATCTGCCGGCAGGCGGAGAGATCGTGATCTTCGACCGTTCCTGGTACAACCGCGCGGGCGTCGAACGCGTCATGGGGTTCTGCAGCGACGAGGAGTATCGCGAGTTCCTGCGCTCCTGCCCGCAATTCGAGCGGATGCTGGTCCGCTCCGGCATTCGCTTGATCAAGTACTGGTTCTCGGTCAGCGACACCGAGCAAGAGAGACGCTTCCAGAAGAGGCTCGACCAGCCGACCAAGCGCTGGAAGCTCAGTCCGATGGATCTCGAGTCGCGCATGCGCTGGGTCGAGTACTCCAAGGCCAAGGACATGATGTTCGCCCACACCGACATCAAACAGGCTCCCTGGTGGGTCGTGGACGCCGAGGTCAAGAAGCACGCTCGGCTGAACTGCATCGCGCACCTGCTCGACCAGATCCCCTACGAGCATCGCGATCCGGAGCCGATCGAGCTCGAGCCGCGACCGCCCGAGGTCGGCTACGTGCGTCCGCCGATCGAGGACCAGACCTTCGTGCCGGAACGGTATCCGTAGGCTCGAAGACGAGGACTTGCGCCCAGGCGCATCCGGGGCTTGCGCGGCGATCGTCGAGTGGGTGTGCGCTGCAGGATTCCAACCAGCAGCCTAGCGATCACGAGATAAGCGAGCAGGTTGCAGCTCGCTCCACCACGGAAGAGGCGCCATCATCGATTCGACGAACATCACGGTGATCGGGTTGGGGCTGATGGGGTCCGCCTCGGCACGAACCCTTGCTGCCGCAGGGCTGAACGTGACCGTTTGGAACCGAAGCATCGAGAAGGTAGACGTGCTCGAGCCCGGAAGGGTCCGCACCGCGACGACCTTGGGAGACACGGTTTCCGGGGGAGACATCATCGTCGTCAGCTTGCGGGACTAGGAGGTGACGAACCAGCTCATGGACGCGCACGATCGGCAGGCGGTCAAAGCCAGGTGCGTCTCGAATCTCGATGCCTGCCCGAGCTCGAGCGCGTCCTGAGCCACGGCGCCCCGGAGGCGGTCCCGCTCAGGCTCGCACCCCCCCATAAGCGACGCCCGACAGGTCCGCCATCTCACGCTTCCACGTGGTGAGGTCGCTCAACTCGAACCTCGACAGATGGTCGTGCCCGCAGGCGCGTGCCAGGACCTGCATGAGCTCGACCGATGCGGCGAAGTAATTCGCAAGTCGTTGCGCCGACGTCTCGATCACCAGTCGGTTGACGAGGTGGGGCTTCTGACTGGCGATGCCGACCGGGCAATTGTCCGTATGGCACGCGCGCATCGCAATGCATCCAATCGCCTGCATGGCCGCGTTGGACACGGCGACCGCGTCGGCGCCAAGAGCGAGGGCCTTGACGAAGTCTGCAGGGGTCCGCAATCCACCGGTGATCACGAGCGTCACGTCGCGCCGCCCTGCCGCATCGAGGTGACGACGCGCACGCGCGAGGGCCGGGATCGTGGGAACCGAGATGTGATCCCGGAACAGCGTGGGGGCTGCGCCGGTCCCACCACCTCGGCCATCGAGGATCACGTAATCGACGCCGACCTCCAGCGCCGCGTCGAGGTCCTTCTCGATGTGCTGCGCAGACAACTTGTAGCCGACGGGGATGCCTCCGGTGCGTTCGCGCACCTCCTCGGCGAACGCTCGGATCTGTGCCGGCTCGGTCCACTCGGGAAAGCGAGCCGGCGAAATGGCATCCTCGCCCTCGTCAAGACCGCGTACGGTTGCGATCTTGCCCGTTACCTTGCGTCCCGGAAGATGGCCGCCGGTTCCCGTCTTGGCCCCTTGTCCGCCCTTGAAGTGGAAGGCCTGGACGCGCTCGATCTTGTCCCACGAGAAGCCGAACCGCCCCGACGCCAACTCGTAGAAGTAGCGCGACTGCTCGGCCTGCTCCTCGGGAAGCATGCCACCCTCACCCGAGGCGATGCCTGTCCCAGCCATCTCCGCACCGCGAGCCAGGGCGATCTTGGCCGGCTCCGAGAGCGCACCGAACGACATGTCCGAGACGAACAGCGGGATCTCGAGGCGCAACGGTCGCGAGGCGTTGGGACCGATGACCACGTCCGTGCCCACCGGATCGTCGTCGAGCAGAGGGGCGCGGTGCAGCTGCGCGGTGAGAATCTGAAGGTCGTCCCAGTCGGGCAGGTCGGGTCGAGGCACGCCCATGGCGGCGACCTCGCCGTGATGCCCGGTCTTCGAGAGGCCGTCCCGGGCGTACTTGTGAATCAGCCTGGTGTACGGCTCGGCGTCGGTCCCGTGCGAAGGATCTGCGTAGAGCCCGAGGTAGGCGTCGCGGTCGTAGGGTTGCGGGTTGCTCTCGGCCCACGCTGCGATCTCGTCTTCGTCGACGAGAACCTGATCGTCCTTGACCCAGGCCGTGAACTTCGGGAGCGCTTCGTCGTTGTTGTACGCCGACACGCCTGTGTCCAGCCTGTAGTCCCAATCGTGGACGCCGCAGATCAGGTCTCGACCACGAACGAAGCCGTCCGCCATCAGCGCACCCCGGTGAAGGCAGCGACCGTAGAACACCGACACGTCGTCATCGAAGCGCACGACGACCAGATCGACGTCTCGAACCAGGGCGTACGCGGGCGTGCGGTCGCTCAGTTCGGACAGCGTGGCCACGGGGGTGGGCGTCATCAGGTGTGGTCCTTCCGGAGAGCGAAGTCAGCGGGTCGGCGAGGCCGGCGACGTCGCCGAGTACGTCGCGCCCCGCAAGCCTACTTGTTCCGTGTCGGATCGGGACTGGACGAGAGGCGCGTGGGCCGGCGTCCGTCCGAAGGTGGCCAGCGAACGTCCGGGCCCCACTCGAACTTCACCCTCACGCTCGACACCTACAGCCATGGGCTCCCACCGGCTCCATCGACATCGGTGGACGACCTCGACGAGCTCCTCTGCGAGCGAGACCGCGCGCATTCTGAGATCCGCGCGTCGAACGCGGTCGTCGCGGTTCGAGATCGACCACGCCGTCGCGTCGCTCGACGGCGCACGGGTCGATGCTCTCGTCGCCGTGGGCGGCGGCACGGCGATCGCGAACCGCCTTGCGGTGCTAGCCTCCAGCATGTCCTTGCCGCTCGTGCGTCCCGTCGACAGTCGGTACCTCGTTCGCCCAGACACCGAGTTCGGTGTCGGGCAGGCGCCGACACGGCCTCCCGACGACGCGCCGGGAACGAAGGAGAACAAGAAGGCGTTGAAGAAGGCCCGCAAGGCGTTGGCGAGACTGCAACGCACGCTCTACGCCGACAATCGCTACGCCGTGCTCCTCGTGTTTCAGGCGATGGACGCCGGAGGCAAAGACGGCACCATTCGCGCGGTCTTGCGCGGCGTGAATCCAGCGGGCTGCCAGGTCACCTCGTTCAAGCAGCCCTCGCGCGAAGAGCTCGACCACGACTTCTTGTGGCGCGTGAACCAGGCGTTGCCCGAGCGCGGCAGAATCGGGGTCTTCAACCGAAGCCACTACGAGGAGGTTCTCGTGGTGCGGGTTCATCCGCACATCCTCGGCGGCCAGCGGCTGCCCCGCGTCGACGAGGAGCGGGTGTGGAGCCAACGATTCGACTCGATTCGGGCGTTCGAACGGCATTTGGCCATGAACGGAACGATCATCCTGAAGTTCTGGCTGAACGTGTCCAAGGACGAGCAACGCCGGCGCTTTCTCGACCGAATCGACGAAGAGGACTCGAACTGGAAGTTCTCCGCCGGCGACGTCGCAGAACGAGGTCGATGGGACGACTACATGCATGCGTACGAGGAGGCGCTTCGAGCCACGAGCACTTCGTACGCGCCGTGGTACGCCATCCCCGCCGACGACAAACCGTTCATGCGCCGCGTGGTGGCCGAGATCGTGTGCGATACGGTCGGCCGTCTGGACATCGGGTACCCGGAGGTATCGGAGGAAGCGCGAGCGGAGATGTCGGAACTTCGCCGAGACCTTGCAGGGGGCTAGCGCGCCGTAGGGGGACGAGGCTCGTCACGCCACGTTGCGGCTGCTTCGTCGAAGGTGATGTCGGTCCCGTGGCGCCGCTCGAGATGACGTCGGTAGGGGGGCGTGCGGTCGGTGACGAACCCCGGGAACGAGGCGGTCGCACGAAGCTCGCAGCGCGACCCTTCGGTGCTCAAGCCCGGCCGCATCGTCGAAAGAGACGATTGAGCCCGTCGAACAGATGGCAGGCATGCGGACCCTGAGCCCCGAAGAATGCCGTTGGTAGACTCTCCCATGCTGGGTGTCAAGGGCCGGCCCCCGATCGTCGGGGACGCGCTCCCGTGTCTGAGCGAGATCGTCGCGCTCTTCATGGTGGAGATGGGGCGTTTCCTTGCCCTCTGCCAGCGGGATGTTCTGCCGGCGAGATCGTCGCAGCGGTTTCTGCGCAGCCAGACGACCCCGGCCCCGTTCATCGCCTCCCCTCTTCATGGCTGAGCGGTCAGGATTCAAGCGCAACATCGGACTGTTCATGGCCGTGATGATCGGCATCGGCGCCATGATGGGTCCGGGCATCTTCGCGCTTCCCAGCGAGGTGGCCCAGTCGGCCGGGCCGCTCGGGATCCTGGCCTACCTTTTCATGGGCGGGCTCACGCTCTTCACCGCTCTCAGCTACAGCGAGCTCGGCGCCGCAATGCCGATCGCCGGAGGCGGCTACTCGTTCGTGAGCCGGACGCTGCCCGGTCCCGTTGCGTTCTTGACGGGCTGGTTCTTCTGGATCGGCAACACGCTGGCGTGCTCGCTCTACGCCGTCATCTTCGCGCTGACGATCAAGCATTACTTCTTTCCCGAGCTCAGCGTCGTGCTCGTCGTGCTGGTCACGACGGTGGTCTTCACGGTCTCGAACTACCGGGGGCAGGCCGAGGCGCTCAAGGCGATCACGGTGATGAACATCGTGGAGCTCGCCGTGCTCGTGGGCGTGGGGTTGCTCGGGGCCTTTCGTGTTGAACCGGCCAACCTGGAGCCCTTCGCTCCGTTGGGCCTCGGCCCGCTCCTGCCCACCATGGGCCTGATCTACATCTCCTACGTGGGATTCGATCTCATCACCGTCGCCGCCGAGGAGATCGTCGAGCCGGCGAAGACCATTCCGCGCGCCATCCTGATCACCCTCGGGACGGGCGTGACCATCTACGTGCTGCTCCTGTGGGTGATGATGGGGGTGGTCAACTACACTGACCTCGCCCAGACGAGCACGCCGTTCATCTTCGTGGCAGACCACCTGTTCGGCGCGTGGGGACGCTGGGCCGGGGTGCTGGCAACGATCATGGCGAGTCTCTCGGCGTTCAGCGTCACCCTGGGAGCCAGCGCACGCGTGCTCTTCGCGCTCGGACGCGACGGTCACGTGCCCGCCGTCCTCGCGCGGCTGCACAGGAAGCACAACACGCCGCACGTCGCGCTCTTCGTCTGCGCCGGGCTGGTCACGCTCCTCGGAGCCTCGGGCATCGTCCGCCTGCTCGCTTCGGCCAGCAGTTTCGGCTACCTGATCGCCATCGGCGTCGTCAACTACGCGGTGATTGCGCTCCATCGGAAGATGCCTGCTCTGCGTCGCCCGTTCAAGATCATGCTCTACCCCGCCGTGCCCATCCTGGGCATCATCGCGTGCTGGTTCTTCGTGCCCCTGCTCGATCCGCAGAGCCTGCTGCTCGGGAGCGGGCTAACGGCCGTCGGCGCCGTGCTCTACCTCGTTCAACCGGAGAATCGCGCTGACCTCAGCGCGGTCCCCGCCGCGTTCGAACAACTCAGGCTACGATTCATCGCGTATTGGAGGCCACACATGAACGTACTGATCGTGGGCGGAGGCAATCTGGGCAGCAACATCGCCGACCGGTTGCTCAAGCAAGACGGGATCCGAATGGTCTTTCGCACTGCGCAGTACCAGATCACGTTCATCGAACAGGACGAGGCGCGGTGCAAGGTGCTGGAGCACCGCTACAACGTGCCCATCTTCCAGGGCGACGCCACCCGGCAGGAAATCCTGGAACAGGTCGAGCCGCACAAGATGGACGTGGCGATCGCGGCCACGAACAACGACGAACGAAACGCCATTCTTGCGCTGCAAGCCAAACGGCTCGGCGTCAAGCGCGTGATCGCCATCGCACGGGACCCCGACTACGTGGCGCTCCTGGAGGACAGCGGCGTCGTGTGCATCAGCGCCCCCTATGCAACTGCGGCCATGGTCGAGAACTACCTCGACCGGCCCGGCGTGGCCGAGCTCTTCGAGATCGAAACGGGCATCGCCAGCCTGATCGACATGCAGATCTCCGAAGGCGCATGGGTCGTCGGGGAGCAGATCCAAGACATCGACATTCCGGAACAGTGCGTGGTGGCCGCCGTTATTCGCAACGGTGACTTCGTGGTGCCGCGAGGCGGTACCGAGATCCGCGCGGACGATCACGTGGTGTTCGTCGGCCCCAGTGCTGCAGTGCAGGCAGCACACGGCATCTTCTCCGCCGAGCGGACAGGCTAGTGAATACGGCAGAGCGCGCCGAGACGCCGACCCGGACCGTGGTCTGGGTAGCGCCCGTCATCGGTTCCGTGGAAACCGTCGCGACGGGACGAGCCGGCGCCTAGCGGGGCAGGCTCGAGATCATCGCGTTCAGATTGCCGCGCACGGGTTTGGCGCTCTTCGAGAACTCCTTGTCCTGCGCGTGGACCTTCATGGGCAGCCCTCGCTTCGGCATGAGTCCGAGCTTGACGATCCGATCGACGCGGGTGTCGTCGACCACCTCTAAGCGAACCCGTTGCACCAGGCTGGCAACGGCGACGAGCAGTTCTTGCCACGCGAGATTCGAGCCCGGGCACATCCTCGGACCGCCGCCGAACGGGAGGTACTCGTACGTGCCGGGATCGATCGTCTCCCAACGATCGGGGCGATACGCACCGGGCGATGGGTAGAGGTCGGGCATCCGGTGCGTGTGGTAGATGCTCATGATCACCTCGGTCCCTTCGGGTACCTCATAGCCGCCGAGGTGCCGATCCGGCGAGGCCACTCGATTGACCAAGGGGAAGGGCGGAAGGACGCGAAGGCTCTCCTTGATCGCGCGCTCGGTGATCGGAAGCCGAGCCAGCTGCTCCTCCGAGGGCGGTGCGCCTCCCAGCACAACGTCGAGTTCCGAGACGACATCGTCGTGGACGTCCGCATGGAGCGAGATCAGCAAGATCGTCCAGGTCAATGCAGCCGCCGCCGCATCCCTCGATCCCCACAGCATCAGCGAGATGTGGCCCACGAGGTCGTCCTCGGTGAATCCGGAGCCGCGGTCATCCGTCGCGCGGATCAGGTTCGAGAGCAACGAGTCGTCGTCGACCCCACGCGTCCGCTTCTCGACGATGATTCGGCGCGTGGCGTCCTCGATTTCGCGCGATAGGTTCAGCCACCGGTGGTAGGGAACCCCCGGAAGGTCGATCGGAACCAGGTGCGCCTCGGACATGATGAAGTCGACCCATTTGGCGATGAGCAATCCGATGCGCTCGCCCTCGGAACCGTCCGTCTGACCAAAGAGCGACCGCGCCGAAATCCGCAGGATCAACGTGCTCATCTCGCGGCTGATGTCGTACACCTCTCCAACGCGCCACCCGTCCATGAGGCGTTGGACTTCCGAGACGATCGCGGGGAGATACGTCTTCACTCTCTGCCTGCTGAACGCGGGCAAGATCAATCGCCGATGCGCGCGGTGCGTGTCTCCGCGCGCGTGCGTCAGGCCCGTCATGATGTGTCGAAGGGGTCTCGTCCTCGAGGTGACCCTTCCCGACGGATACAACCGATGGGACAACGCCGAGCGATGGAATCCGTCGTGATCGGAGCAGAGCTCGCGGATCAGTTCCGGTCCGTAGATGCACAGCGTTCCCGGGTAGTTCGGCGAGGGAGGCGTCGTCAGCGGCGATGTCGAGGCCGCGAACATCGGGCCGTAGGCCGCGAAGTTCCGGTCGACGTAACCGATCGGATGCCCCTGCGCCTGCAGCGCGGCGACGCGCCCGGCGAAGCGGGCCGGTGGGCCCGGGATGCTCCTGTCGAGCCGCCGCCGGCTCATCATCCTCGTCGATTCATGTCGCGTCCCTCGTCCCGAGCAAGGCTTCGGTTTCGCATTGGCGAATTCGCGATCCACGGACCTTTGAGCCGTCCTGGAACCGTAGCATGCGCCGTGCGTCGCCACTTTCGCGCTCCGGGGGCCGGACGAGCCGAAGGACGCTCGGATCTGGCGCCTCGTCGGTCCTCGTTCCATCGAAGAGCGCGTTGCTCTCTAGCCAGCCCCAACCCCGTCGCCGTCCATCACCTCGACGACGCCCCGCACGCCGTCGACGCGAATCCGCTGTCCCGTACGCAGAACCGACGTCGCCCCCCGCACGCCCACCACCGCCGGGATGCCGTACTCGCGAGCGACGACCGCGCCGTGGGTAAGTGAGCCGCCAATCTCGAGGACGAGGCCCGCGGCATTCATGAACAGCGG
>CBDUCW010000089.1:0-8461 GCA_965365745.1 uncultured Trueperaceae bacterium | reverse complement strand
CCGAGGTCGGGTACACCGAGGTGCTGCTGCCGCTGCTGGTCAACGCCGAGAGCGCGACCGCCACCGGCCAGCTTCCCGACAAGGAAGGGCAGATGTACGTCGTCGACGACGGCTTCTTCCTCATCCCCACCTCCGAGGTCTCGGTGACGAACCTGCACCGCGGCCAGATCCTCGACTCGGCCGACCTCCCGCTGCGCTACTGCGCCTGGACGCCGTGCTTCCGGCGCGAGGCCGGGAGCTACGGCAAGGACGTGCGCGGCCTCAACCGCGTGCATCAGTTCGACAAGGTCGAGATGGTCGAGTTCACGCAGCCCGACGCGAGCTACGCCGCGCTCGAGCGCATGACCGAGTTCGCCGAGGGCCTGCTCGAGGCGCTCGAGCTCCCCTACCGCCGGCTGCTGATGTGCAGCGGCGACATGGGGTTCACGCAGGCCAAGAAGTACGACCTCGAGGTGTGGAGCCCGGGGCAGGAGCGCTGGCTCGAGGTGAGCTCGATCAGCAACCTCGAGGCCTTCCAGTCGGCCCGCCTGCAGACCCGGCACCGTTCCGGCGGCGCCCAGGGGCAGGGTCGACCGGAGCCGGTGCACACCCTCAACGGCAGCGCGCTCGCCTTCCCGCGCACCATCGCGGCGCTGCTCGAAACGCACCAGCGGGCCGACGGCAGCGTCGCGCTGCCGGCGCCGCTGCACCCCTTCGTGGGGAGCGACGAGCTGCGCTGAGGCCCCCGCCGGGGCGGTCGAAACGGCGCGGCCCGACCTGCGCCGCGGGGCGGATCGGGTTCGCGCGTGCCGGCGGGGCGCATCGCATCGGCGCGAGGGGCTCCGCCGGCGTTCGCCGGCGCACCGCAAGGTCTCGTCGGGCGTTCGAGGGGCGGTCGGCGGACGGTGGACTCCGCCGCCGGTCGGCGCTCAGTCCTCGTCGACGGTGCGCGGAACCCGAAAGAAGCCGTCTTCGATGCTCCGGCCGAGCGCCAGGCCGCGGTCGCGGTCCATGCCCTCCGCGCGGACGTCGTCCCGCAGCGATGGGCCGTGCGGCAGCGGACGCGCCAGCGGTTCGACCCCGTCGAGGTCGAGCTCGCCGAGCCGATCGACGTAGGCGAGGATCTGATTCAGGTCGTCCTCGATCGCCGCCACCTCGTCGTCGTCGAGCTCGAGGCGGGCGAGCGTGAGCAGGTGGGCCAGTTCGGCGTCGCTCAGAGCCATGCCCGAAGCCTACCAAGGCGGCGCGCCCGGCCCCGCCCGCCCCGTGCGCCGTCGCTCACGGACCCGTCGCTCACGGACCCGGCGCCGACCCGGGGTCCTCCGGACCGGCCGCGTCGGCGTCGTCCGGGACGGGCTGGACCACGAGCGAGAGACCGACGACGATGGCGGCGACCCCGGCCGGGACCGCCAGCAGCCACACGATCCACGTGCGCAGGCTCGCGCCCCCGGCCGACGCGGTCGGCGCGAAGATCATGTCGCGCGGCGCCAGCGGCTCCGATGCGCCCACGTCCAGCTCGACGGTCTGGGCGACGGCCTCGTCGACGTCGGTGCGGTCGACGAGCGTCACGGCGTGAACGCCGGTCTCGGTCGGACGCCAGATCGCACCGTAGACGCCATCGCCGAGGTCCTCGACCGACGCCACGTTGGTCGTCGTCCCGCTCGGGCTCCGTACCGTGTAGTCGAGGATCGCCGCTTCGATCGGCATGCCGTCCGCGTCCTCGAGCTCGACGGTGAGCTCGACGTCGACGCCGGCGCGGGGGGGGTTGGGGGCGGTCGTCAGGCGGCCCAACACCACGCCGCCGTGGGCCGCGGCGGGCGTCGACAGGGCCGCGCCGAGGAGGAGCACCGCGACGATCGCCGGCCGCAGGAACGCGTCGACGCGAGGCGGACTCCGGCGCGCGCGCCCCAGGGTGGCCCGGCGGCCGGTCACGGCGCCGCCTCGACGAAGTCGGAGCGCACGTCGGCGAGCGGGCCGGTGGGTCGCCACAGCCACCGGCGGAGCGACACGCCGCGCTCGTGGATGCGCCGCGCTTCGTCGCGTCCGACCCAGCGGTAGTGCCACGGTTCGTAGGCGTAGCACGTCTCGTCGGCGGCGCCGTCCGGGTAGCTCATGACGAACCCGTACCGCCAGGCGGTCGCCGCCATCCAGGCGCCGGCGGGCGTGGCCGCCCAGTCGTCGAGCGTCCACGGCGCCGGACCGCCACGGCTGCGGACGTCGATCGCGGTGCCGAGCTGGTGTTCGGAGTGGCCCGGGCGCGCCGACGTCGCCAGGGCGTGCTCGCGGCCGAGCTGCGCGACCCAGCCGTCGAACACCCGCGCCTGGTAGGCGTAGCTCCGGTAGGCCGACTGGATCTCGAGCGGGGTGCCGTTCGCCTCGGCCGCTGCGCGCAGCGCCGCGAGGTCGTCGAGCAGGAGGCGACGCACGCTGCGGTCGTCCTCGAAGCCCGCGCCTCGGAGCGGCACGAGGTCGGGCGGGACGTAGGCGTCCGACAGCCGGAAGCGCGTGTCCAGCGGGGTCGCGGCGTGTTGATCGTAGGCCGCGAGCGGCGCCGGGCGATCCTCGTAGGCGCAGGTCGGTGGGGCGGGAAGCTCGCCCGCGCCCTCGGGCGACGATGGCGCTTGCGCGACGACGGGCTCGCGCGTGGGGGCGTCGCCCCCGAGCGCAGGCGGAGCGCTCTCGCGGGGGAACGCCTCCGAGGTCGGGCCGGCGGCGTCGCCGAGGATCCCGTCGCCGCGGCCGAAGGCCAGCAGCCCGACGAGCACGGTCGCGGCCCCGACGAGGCCCACGAGCAGCCGTCGGCGGAGCGTCGAGCGAGCGCGAGTGGGGGCGGGTACGCGAGGCATCGGGGCCAAGCCTATGCCAGTCCCCCAGGCGCGTCAATCGCGTGTCGAACGGGCGTCGCCCGGGGGCGAGGCGGCGAGCAGGCGCTCCCCCTCGGGGCGGCCCTGCGCGCGCAGGAAGCGGCCGATCCCCACGGCGAGCGCGTCGGCGAGCGCGTCGGGTCGCTCGAGCCAGAGGCGGTCGCGCGGGTTGCTGATGTAGCCGAGCTCGACGAGCAGCGCCGGCGTGCGCCGGGCGACGGCGTGCTCGAAGCGGGGATTGAAGGCGTAGTAGGCGAACATGTTGCTGGTGACGTTTTCGTCGTCGTCGGGAAGCCGCGTGGCCGCCAGGTAGGCGGCATCGACGGCGGCCTTCAGGCGACGATCGTCGCGGTCCGCCGTCGCCTCGAACACCGCGCTCTTGTAGCCGCGTCGCTCGCGATCGGGCGAGCTGTCGGCATGGATCGACACCACCGCGTCGGCGCGGTAGCCCGGGGGAACGGTGGCAGGGAGCAGGTCGACCCGTAGGCCGCTGGCCTCGAGCCGCGCCGTGAGCGCCGCGGCGACGGCGCGATTCACGTCGATCTCGAAGACGTCGCCCGCGCGGCCCCCGGTCGAGACCCGAAGGCTCGCGAGCTCGTCGGGGTGCAGGTGGGCGTCGGCGTGCCCGATCTGGACGCCGATGCGCGGCGGGCCGAAGGCGCGGCTGCGAAGCGAACCCCAGGCGCGTCGGAGGAGCGTGGGCTCGAGCGATGGGCTCGCGGCGTCGGCTCCGGCGGCGCGGGATTCGAGCGCGGCCGCCTCGGGGTCGGCGGCCCCGGGATCGCCCCGGACGCCCGGCGTGTCGAGCGCCCGGCCGATCACCGTCCTGGGGAGAGCGCCGACCTCCCCGATGGCCAGGGCCACGGCGTCGCGCTGCAACCACAGCAGCGCGGCGGTACAGACGAGCAGCGTCGCCAGCAGGCCGGTGCGCAGGGGGCCGCGGCGCCCGGAACCGGGGGCGGGATCGGCGTCCGAGCCGGAGGCGGATCGGCGGCGCGGAGCGTCGCTGCGCTCGCGGAGCCGTTGGGCCGCGCGCTCCTCGTGCCGACGCCGGCGGGCTCGCTCGGCCTCGATCGCCGGGTCGCGCCCGACGTAGCCGTGCACGACGCGACGGTCGACGTCGCGCGCCTCGTCGCTCGCTTCGCCGCCGCGATCTCGCTCCCGTGGGCGCCGGTCGGTCACGGCGCAAGGCTATCGCCCCGTCGCCCGCGGGCGACGCCGAGGATTTCGCACCTGCGGCGCCGGGGCCGGTCGCGCCCGCGCCGCCAGCCGGCGGGTCGGGGCTAGGGCCGGGTTCCGGTCAGCCAGAACAGGATGTGTTCGTTGACGTTCTCGACGTGATCGCCGCAGCGCTCGAGGTACCGCCCCACGGCGAGCAGGCGGGTCGCTGCCGTGATCGTGTTGGGGTCCTCGATCATGTAGGTCAGCAACTCGCGCTGGATCTGTTCGTAGAGCTCGTCGATCTCGTTGTCCATGGCCAGCGCCTCGCGGGCCCGCTCGGCGTCGGACTCGGTGAGCGCTTCGATGGTCGCCTCGATCATGGCGTCGATGACCTCGAGGATCCGCTCCATGTCGATGTACTTCTTCAACGGCGGCCGCTGCGCGAGGTCGGCGCCGGCGCGGGCCACGTGCACGGCGTAGTCGCCGGAGCGTTCGATGTCGCTGAGGGCCTGGTACGTCGCGCCCAGGAAGCGGAGGTCGCTGGCCGCCGGCTGGCGGCGGGCGATCACGCTGAGGATGCGCTGCTCGAGCTGGCCCTGGGCCTCGTCGACGCGCTCGTCGTGCGCGGCGCAGATCTCGGCGGCCTCGGCCTCGGCGTCGATGAGGGCCCGCTTGGCGAGCAGCACCGATTCCCGCACGAGGCTGAGCATGCGTACGGTCGAAGCGGTGATCTCCTGCAGATCGTGGTCGAGTGCGTTCATCGAGCTCGAGCCTATCACGCGCATCTGCGTGCCCGACGCGTGTCAGCGCAGTGTCGGGCGGGTCGGCGGGTCGGTCGGGCGGGCGGCATCGGGGTGCGCTCGCGGCGCGGCGCGGTCCGGGTATCCTCGCGTCGATGAACCCCAAGGCGAAGGCGCGCGTGCTGCTCGTGGAGGACGATGCCGCCGTGGCCGAGCTGGTGCGGTTCCACGTCGAGCGGGCGGGCTTCGAGGTCGCCCACGCGCCGAGTGCCGAGGCGGCGTGGGAGCTTCTCGCGGCCCCGGCGTCGGTCGACGTGGTGGTGCTCGATCGGATGCTGCCCGGGGCGTCCGGGCTCGACACGCTGCGGCGGCTTCGGACCCGAGCCCAGACGCGCGACCTTCCCGTCCTGCTGCTGACCGCTCGGGCCACCGAAGCCGACCGGGTCGAGGGCCTCGAGTCGGGCGCCGACGACTACCTGGTCAAGCCCTTCGGCGCCGGCGAGCTCGTGGCGCGAATCCGGGCGCTGCTTCGGAGGGTCGACGCGGGGGTCGGCGCGGGAGCCGGTGTGGTGGCCTTCGGTCCGCTTCGGGTCGACCGGGCCCGGGCGCGCGTTCGACTCGACGGCCGCGAGCTCGACTTGACGCGCCGCGAGTTCGACCTGCTCGCGTTCCTCGCCGCCCACCCCGGACGCGTGTTCTCGCGAGCCGAGCTGCTCGATCGGGTGTGGGGGCCGGACTTCCTCGGGACCGAGCGGACCGTCGATCAGCACGTGGCGCAGCTGCGTGCCCACCTCGGCGAGGGTTGGATCGAGACCCTCCGCGGACGCGGCTACCGCTTGCCCGACCCGCCGCCGGAGACGACGTGATCGACGGCGCGCCCTGGGCCGACGACCTGACCGAGGGCGTCGTGCTCATCGCCGACGGTCGCGTCGTGGCGCTCAACGCCGCGGCCGCCGCCATGCTGCGCGTCGATTCCGCGCGGGTGCGTGGCCGGCCCCTCATCGAGGTGCTTCGCGATCACCGCCTCGAGCGGGCGTGGGTCGACGGCACGCCCGCGCGCCTCGAGACGCGCGGGCGCCACCTCGAGGTCCGACCCACCGCGGAGGGACTCCTGCTTCGCGACGTGACCGACGAGGCGAGGGCGCGCGACGACGCGCGCGAACTGTTGGCCGTGCTGTCGCACGAGCTCCGCACGCCGGTGACGACGGTGCGCAGCGCACTCGAGGCGCTCGCCTCCGACGCCCCGCCCGACCTCAAGGCCCGCTTCCTCGCCACCGCGACCGAGGAGTCGGAGCGCCTGATCCGCCTGCTCGAGGACCTGACCGTCGAGACGCGTCCGCCGCGCGCCCGGCGGGTCGAGCTCGGCCTCCTGGTGGACCGGGCCGCGGAGTTGCTGGCCGACACCTTCGCCGCCCACCGAACCTCCCTGGAGACGGAGCTCGCGTCGACGACGGCCTGGGCCGATCCCGACAAGGTGCTGCAGGTGCTCCTGAACCTGCTCGAGAACGCTTCGATCCACGGGCCCGACGACGCGGAGGTGCGCTTGCGGAGCCGTGCCGACGCAGCCACAGACACGGTCCTCATCGAGGTCTCGGACGCGGGGCCGCCGCTCGCGCCCGCGGTGCGCGCGGCGCTGTTCCGTCCCCATGCGCAGGGCTCCGCGGCCGCGCGGCGCGGGACCGGACTGGGGCTGTACATCGTGCGTTCGATCGCCGAGCGATCGGGGGGAGCTGCCGACGTCCGCCGGGAGGACGACCGAAACGTGTTCTGGGTGCGGCTGCCCCGGGCCGCCCCGACGCGGGCGGTCCCTCGGTCGCGCTAGCCCCGTTCCACGGGCCCGGGTTCGCGCGCGTCGAGCGTGGCGCCGAACGGGGGCGAGTCGTAACGCTGACGGGCGAACATCGCCGCGATCGCGCGGTACGCCGCGCGGGTCGCGGCGGACCCGACCCGCGATCGGAGCGCCGCCTCGAGCCGCACCGCGGCCCGATGCAGCGCCTGGGCCCGCGGCCCGTCGAGCCGGCGGCGCAGCACCATGCCCCCGCGGTAGCCTTCGATCCGGAAGGCCGGCGCGGGCGGGGTCGACGCGCCTCCGAGGTGCAGCACCTCGGCCGAGCACAGTCGCACCGACCAGCCGGCGCGGCGCAGGCGCAGGCACCACTCGAGGTCTTCGTTGTAGAACCGGAAGCTCGCGTCCATCCCGCCCGCGCCGGCCGGCCCGTCGATCGCGTCGCTGCGCGCCACCATCAGGCAGCCCGAGACCCACGGAACGTCGACGTGGTCGCGCCGTGCCACGCGGCACTGGAGGCGCCGCCGCAGGTGGTGCCAGCGGTAGGCGGGCCCCATCGGTTGCAGCGACCCGTCGGGGGTGCGAGCGCTCGGCCCCACGAGGCCCACGTCGGGATCGTCGAAGGCGGCGAGCAGGCGGGGCAGCGTGTCGGCTTCGATCAGGACGTCGGCGTTCATCACGCCGACGAGCGGCGGGCGTGCCGATGGGGCGGGTCCTGGAGGCTGCGCGGCGCCCTGCGCCGCCTGCGAACCGCTGCGCGGGGCACCGCCTCGGCTCCGGAGCGCATGCGCGAAGAAGCGGTTCGTCGCATGCGCGTAGCCGACGTTCGCGACCCGGAGGACGTCGATGCGGTCCTCGGCGCGGGCGCGGTCGTCGAGGGCGTCGACGACCTGCCGGGCCTCGTCGCCGGGGCCCGTGTCGACCACGGTGATCGCCACGCCGTGGCCGTGCTGCAGAAGCCGCTCGAGGCAGCGGCGCAGCACGTCGGGGACGCGGTAGTGGACCACGCCGAGGGCCAGGTCGGGCGCGGCCGGGGGCATGGCCGTAAGTGTGCCACAGGGCACGGCGTCCGCCGAGCGGACTACGGTGACGGCGGCCTCCGCTGGCTACGCTGATGGAGATGGCAGACATTCCCGTAGCTGCGCCGGGCTCCGGCGAACCGCGCATCGGGGTCGCTCTGGGCGGAGGCAGTGCGCGAGGCTTCGCGCACATCGGCGCTCTGGACGTGCTCGAGTCGCACGGCGTCGGCCCCCACGTGTTGGCGGGGACCAGCTTCGGCGCGCTCGTGGGGGCGCTGTACGCGTCGGGCCAGGCGCCGGCGCGGCTGGCCGAGGCCGCCGAAGCGCAGCAGCTCGGCGACCTGCTCTTCCGCATCGCCGACCTCGGGCTGCACCGGGGCGCGTTGATGGCCGGCAAGCGCTTCGAGCGCTACCTCGACGACCTCTTCGAGGGGCGCTCGTTCGAGGACCTGGCGATCCCCTTCGTGGTCGTAGCGACCGACGTCGAGACCGGCGAACGGATCATGCTGGAGAGCGGCCCATTGGCGCGCGCGGTGCGGGCCTCCTGCGCCATGCCGGGCCTCATGGCGCCGGTCGAGATCGAGGGGCGGCGCCTGATCGACGGCGGCATCGGAACCCCGGCTCCGCTCGATACCCTGCAGGACCTCGAGGTCGATCTCGCGATCGGCATCGGGGCCGGCAAGGAGCAGCGCGACTCGCGCACCTTGCGCGGCGCACGTCGCTTCCTCGAAAGCCTGGCGGGGCAGCGCATGCAGACCTTCCTCGGCAAGGGCGACGTCGACCATCCGGTCGGCCGCCTGCGGCTCGCCCTGGCGCTCACGGCCGACAGCTGGCTCGCGAAGCGTGCCCGCGCGCCCGGCCTCGAAGTGCACACCCAACCGCCGATCGACTGGTTCCACTTCCACCGCGCCG
>CBDUCW010000088.1:0-8467 GCA_965365745.1 uncultured Trueperaceae bacterium | reverse complement strand
GCGAACCCATAGCCGTTCGGAGGAGCCGCCCTCCCTCCCAACCCGCGCTGCCCGGCGGCCACGACGGGTCGCGGCGCGAGGTGGGGGAGGTCGTCCCGAAGTTCGGTATTGGCGTGATCAGTGGCGACACGGCCCTGGTCGGCGCTCCCGGGGACGATCTCGACGGCGTCGACCGAGGATCCGCTCACGTATTCGAGCGGTAGCCCTCTGGACGATGGGGCGGGCCTAGCAAGGTGCGCCTCGGACGGATGCTGCGTTCGATGACTCGTCGACCCCTCTGACGGCTCAACCCGCCTATCTCGTCGCGATGTCGAGAAGATCGTAGACGCGCTCCGGATCGTCGATTTCATGCCGTCGCGCTCGCCGCAGCCAGCGGGGTTGGGCCTCGGGTCGCGGGCAGATCCGTTGTGCGAGGCGTGCGGTTCCGCGGTCGAACATCCCGATGATGCGAGGGTGTTCGGAGCCTTCGGACGTCGCGAGCCGACGCGCTCGCCGCCAGGCCGCACTTCGACTGCGGACGAGGAACATATGGGCCAGCCGCTCGTCGACGCGGCCCCCGAGACGGTCCACCCACGAGAGCAGCGGCGAAATCTCGTTCAGGTCCTCTTGGACCACGTCGACCATCTCTGCCAAGACCACGTTGATCTCGAAGAAGTCGTGCTCGAGGTCGCCGATGGCCTCCCCCGGACACGTCGCGCTGGCGGCAATCCCGAGGTCGAGGTTGATGTGCGCGTTCATGCCGAGCATGAGGTGCTGAAGCACGAGGTGCTCGGGTTCGGCCGCACGCTCGAAGGCGTACTGCCAGGCGTCCGTCGGCGGCTCCCCGGCTTCGTGGCGCGCATAGGCCTCGAGGTAACGGTTCGCGAAGACGACGTCGAGCCGCTCCATGCGGCTCCCGTCGACGAAGCGGCCGCCGTGGATCCCGTCGCGCACGCGAAGCGTCGTGCGGAGGTAGAGACCTGGGAAGTAGCCGAGCCGATCGCCGCGGTCTCGTGCGTCGCTCACGATCGCGGCCAGGCGATCGATGACCTCGTCGATCGACGTGGCCGGCTCGAAGCCGTCGACGGCGACGCCGTTCGCCGACCCGGGCACGCGGTCTCTTGCCATGCGGCCAGCGTATCGCCCTCCGGCCCGTGATTGCGCCTCCCGTGCCCGAAGGCCCCCGAGGCATATGGGTCAGTCGAGCCGTCGCAGGAAGTCCGAAACCGTGCCCCAGAAGCGCTCGGGGTCGGGGGCGAACACGGCGTGCCCCGCCTCGTCGAACACGTGCACTTCGGCGTTCGGCAGTATGCGGTCGTAGCGGCGCAGGTGCTCGGCCGAGAGCCGTGCGTCCACCCTTCCCCCCGCCACGATCAGAACCGGACACGCGAGCGCCCCGATTCGGTCCCACAGGTCGACGCGTCGGGCCTCGCGCGCGATGGCTTCGATCGCGTGCGCCGGAAGGTCCGGGCGGCCCTCGCGGGAGCGATGGGCCCACGCCACATTCGGCCGCGGGTACACGGGCGCGTGGTCGAGCAGGATGAGGCCGCCGAGGTCGTCGGGGGTCTCGAGGGCCCACCCGAGCAGGACCGGCACGCCCATCGAGAAGGCCATCAGGACCGGTCGCTCGAGGGCCGCGTCGTCGAGAATCGCCCCGAGATCGGCCACCTGATCCTGGAAGGCGTACCCTGCGCTCGGCGCCGAGCTGCGGCCCAGCCCACGCTGCCCCGCGGCCACCACGGTGCGCGGCGCGAGGTGCCGGAGGTCCTCGCGGATCTCCGTACCGTCGCTGAGTGCGCCGCCGCGATACGCCAAGGGACGGAGCTCGCTCGCGCCCATGGCCTTGAGGTAGTGGAGGCGCGCACCGTCGCGCTCCACCCACCGATCGTGCCACGTCAGCATGGGCGACGGTAGCACCGGGCCTAGCTCGCGCGCTGACCTCCCGCGGCGAGGCCGACGGTCAGCCCCGCGGCGACGAACACGGGCAGGAACACGAACATGCCAGTCGAGAACCAGATCACGGCGCCTACGACGGCGCCGCTGATCATGCCGATGGCGACCGGCATTGCTCCGGGCAGATCGTTCCGAGTCGGCTTCATGCCAGAACCTCCCATCGTCACTACTCCCGGCCGGGCTTCTTCGATTCTGGCCCACGCGGCCGGTCGATGGAATCCGAGACTTCGCGTACCGCCTGGGAGGGCCAGGCTCCTACGCACGACGTCCTGAACGCACTCCAGCCCCGACGAAGCCGAACGAGCCCATCGCGGGGCGGGCTTCGTGGATCGCGTTCTCGCGCGATGGTACCGGCTCCTCGTGGGCAGGGTGGGCCGTCGCAAGGGGGATCCCCCCGCAGGCAATGCCCGCGCTCCCTCCGCGCGCCGCTCGGGGCTCTTCGCTACGTTCGCATCGAATGACGGGTCGCCTCGTCGACCAACACGACGGCACCCAGGTGTTGAGCGCGATCGACGATGCGTGCATCCAGTGGCGCATCGTCCTGACGTCGCACCCGATCGTCCCGATGCCGGAAGCCGTCGGCGCCTGGCCGTGCGCAGGCGCCCGCGCGAGAGACGGCTTCAGCCCGCCTGCGTCGCGACGAGGCCGAGCCACGACGCGCCGTCCTCGTAGTCCTCCACGACCTCAGTCCGAGCCGCATCGCGGACGATCCCGAGGGTTGCGTCGACCTCGAGGCGGAACTGCTCCAAGGCGTTCTGGATGAGGTCGTCGCGAAACCCGCGGTCGCCGAGATCGATCACGAACCCCATCGTGATGATGCGCCCGAGCGCACACCCGAGATCGACGATCCGACGCTGCGGCAGATCGCCGTCGAGTCGGAAGTCCGCGGCGTCGCGCACGTGTTCCGCTGCTCGCGCGGTGAGCTCGAAGTCCGCCAGGAACGAATGCAGCGTCGTGTGCTGGCCCCGCCGCATCTTCTTGAGCATCGCTTCGGCGAGCTGTTCGTAGAGAATGTCGTTCGATCCCTCGAAGATCTGGAAGGGACGCGTGTCGGCAACCGAGCGCCCCGCGAAGTGATCGAGCCGGTAGCCCTTGGCGCCGACGAGTTGCAGCAGCGACTGCGACGCCTCCTGCATCAGATCGGTGAGTACCGCCTTGATGGCGTTGCCGGGTATCCCCGCCTTGGACAGGTCACGGTCGAGTCCGGCGTTCTCGGCGGCGTACGCGCACATGCCGCTCGCCGCGGTGAAGGCCGCCTGCATGCGGGCGAGACGTCGCTGGACCTGATCGTAGTGGAACAAGCTCTTGCCGCCGACGTCGCGCTCGCGGGTGTGGGCGATCGCCTCGTCCAAGGCGCGCCGCAGGAACCCGACGCCCATTCCGGGGAACTGGATGCGGCTTCGGTGCAGGATGTCGAGCATCATCGTCAACCCGGTGCGCTTGGGGACGAGTCGATGGGCTTCGGGGACCCGCACGTCGACGCGGTTGCGGCCGTAGGGGATCAGCAGCAACCCCGCGTTCTCGTAGCGCTCCTCGACCTGGATCGCCTGGTCGGAGACGTGGGTGTCGCAGAGGAAGAAGTCGATGTCGCGCTCGAGCCGATCGCCCTCGCCGCGGGCTCGTGCCGTGACGAGCCAGTAGTCGGCGAGGCCGGTGAGCCCCGCCCAGTGCTTCGTGCCTTGGATCCGGTAGCCGTCGGCCTCGGGCCGGTACGAGGTTTGGATGTTGAGCGCGTCCGAGCCGTGGCCCGGCTCGGTCATCATCAACCCGCCCATGTTCTGGTGGTCGACGAAACGCTCGAACACGGCGCCCTTGACCTCGTCGCGACCGTACTTCGACAGCGGCTGAAGGAACAGCGCGCCATTGATCCCCAGCGTCAAGGCCATCGCGAGCGACTCGTAGGCGCTCGCTTCGAGCAGGGCGAGGGCTTCGTGCGGCTTCTGGCCGCGCCCGCCGAAGCGCTCGGGGATGAACGTCGCCATGGGGCCGCAGGCCAGGATCTCGCGCAGCATCGACGGGGGCAAGCCGCGCGTGAGGTACATGCGCACCGCGTCGGCCCGTTCGCGAAACACGCTCCGAAGCGTGGCGCTGTAGCGCTCGAGAAAGCTCGTGAGATCGGGCGTTGCCGGGCGGATGCTCGGGGTGAACGTGCTCATCGGGACCGTATCCTTCCCTCACGATTATCCCCAAATTCCGTCGGGCATCGTGTGGATGTTCCTCTGACGATGCGTCGCGCACGCGCGGGACGCTCGGGCACACAAAGAAGCTCCCCCGGCGAGGGTCGCCGGGGGAGCCTTGTGGGAACGGTCGACTGCATTGAGGGCAGTCGCGCGCCGTTAGCGGCGGTTGTAGCCGCCGCCGCCGGCGGCCCGCTCCGTCACGCTGACGTTCTGGGCCTGCGGGCCCTTCTGTCCTTGCGCCACGGTGAATTCGACCTTGTCGCCCTCGCCCAAGCTCTTGAAGCCTTCGCCTTGGATGGCGCTGAAGTGCACGAAGAGGTCTTCTCCGCCGTCCTCAGGCGCGATGAAGCCGAAGCCCTTGTCGTCGCTGAACCATTTGACACTACCTGTAGCCATTGCTGTTTTCCTTACTTGCCTCGCCACCGCGCCGGAGAGCGCATGCGGGCAACAAAAAGATCTGGACAGGAGCACGGTGGCTCCTGCTGTTACGAAAAAAGCCCTTGTGACGTTCTCCGGAACAACCGAGAATAGCCCGCGCATCGGCGAAGGGCGGGGTTTCGCGATACGTTCCCCGCTTCGTCGCGCCTCGGTGCGCCGCCTGGGACACCGTCGACCTGCGAGCCGGGCGTCGACGCGTTCGACCCAGACGCCGCCCAGGGGGACGTGCGCACAGGCGGTCACACCGGCGGCAAGCCGGCGTTCGACGTCGCCGCTGACGGCTAGTCGCGCCGCCCGGGGTCCCCTAGGGCCGCGCGGGCCCAGCAACGAAGAACCCCGGCCGTGGCCGGGATCCCTCTCTGCGTCTGGGACGCGATGCTCACTTTTTGGTGGAGCCGAGGGGATTCGAACCCCTGACCTTCTGAATGCCATTCAGACGCGCTCCCAACTGCGCCACGGCCCCATGGGATGGCTGCCCTGCTGGACAGCGGAAATGAGTCTAGTCGCTCGGGTCGGAGGGTGTCAAGCGAGCCCCTCCGACCCGAACGGTGGGGATTTACTCGTCTGCGTCGGCCGTCTTCACGGCCGTCTCGGCTGCCTTGACGGCTTCGCGCTCCGCACGGGCGGCGGCGCGGTCCTCTTCCTGGCGAGCGATGTCGGTGCGCAGGCGCGAGGCCTTGCCGCGCAGGTTGCGCAGGTAGTAGAGCTTGCTGCGCCGGGTGCGGCCGCGGCGAACGATCGTGATCTTGTCGATCAGCGGGCTGTTGAGCGGAAACACGCGCTCCACGCCTTCGCCGAAGCTGACCTTGCGCACGGTGATCGTCGAGCGCGAGCCCTTGCCGTTCTTCTTGGCGATGACGACGCCCTCGAAGGCCTGAATGCGGGCGCGGTTGCCCTCGACGACCTTGTAATCGACGCGGACGGCATCCCCCGTTTCGAACTGGGGCAGGTCGTCGCGGATCTGAGGCTGTTCGATCGAGCGCAGCAGTGCGCCTTTGTTGTATCGCATGGGAACTCTCCAAGGGGAAGTCGTGGCTCGTCTCGCGCGGAGCGGGGTCACGCGGGAATCGGCACGGGTGCGGCGCGTTCGGAGGGCGGGCGCGAAGCCCGCGCAGAAGAACTCGTCCCGGCCCCGCAGGCGGGGACGGCGGATCGGTCGCGCAGCGCACCGCGGGCTCGCCCACAGGCTCCGTCAGTGCAGCCTTAGAATCCTAGCGCAGGATCGCGCACGACGCAAGCCGTGGGGAACGGAGGCGCCGACTAGCCGGCGTCGGAAGCGCCGATCGCGTGCTTCGAAAGGCGCGCGTAGAGCGGTCGGCACTGGGCGAGCAGCGGCTCGAGCCGCGCCGGGAAGGCCTCGCGGTCCTTGCCACGATACGGCTCGAAGCCCGTCGAGCGGTGCACGTTCGCGTACCAGTGCGGCGCCCACACCCCATCCTCGGGCTTCGGACCCGCCTCCCACGTCAGCATCGCGGCTTGGAACGGCAGCCCGAGCGCCGCGCAGGCCTCTCGCAGCACGCCCTCGGGATCCTCGAGCAGCCTGCGCGCGTCGATCACCACCGGATCGCGTCCGGCGGCGAGCTCGACCTCGAGCAGCTCGACCTGCTCGACGAGCCCCGTGTCGGCCAGCCGGGGGTACGGGATCTGCTGGGCCAGCGAGGGCAGCATCTCGACGGGGTCGCGGGTCAGGATGGCGTTGGTCAGGCGGGGCAGGAACGACCGCTCGAGCCCCCGCAGGTGGTGGGCCATGTTCTTGTACACGCGCACCGGACGCGCGTCCGCCTCCGAGCCCCCGAGCAGCACCTCGCGCACGACCCGCGCGCCATCGGTGTCCATCGCGGCGAGCACGTCGTCCCGCCCAGGGTGCGCCGCGCCCGTCGCACGAAGGTAGTGACCGTAGAGCGGTTCGTCGAACACGACCGTGTCGCTGCGCTCGCGAAAGGCGTACATCAGCGCCGTGCTGACGTTGCGCGGGCCCGACCAGATCGAGATGCGCCGCACGCGCGCGGCGGGGTCGAGGTCGGGCGACGCCGTGCCGTGCCGCGCCGTCATGCGCCGGCGGGCCCGCCGCCCTGGGCATCGACCAGCTCGCGGTAGCGCGCCGCCAGGCGCCGCGTCACGGGTCCCGCGCCGTCGGCCGCGCCGATGGGGCGACCATCGACGTGCGTGACCGGCGTGAGCCCGCCGAAGGTCCCGGTCACGAAGGCCTCGTCGGCGCCGTACACGTCGGTGAGGCTGAACCCGCGCTCGTGGGCCGGGATGCCGGCGTCGCGGGCCAGCTCGAGCACGAGGGCGCGGGTGATGCCGTTGAGGCAGTGTTCGCCGGTGCTCGTCCACACCTCGCCGCCGCGCACGACGAAGAAGTTCGTCGCGTTGCAGGTCGCGACGTTGCCGTGGACGTCGAGCATGAGCGCCTCGTCGGCGCCGTCCTCGAGCGCTTGCACGAGTGCGATCACCTCGTGGAGCTTGCTGTGGCAGTTGAGCTTGGGGTCGAGCGTGTCGGGCGGCGGGCGCCGCGTGCTGCTCGTGAACAGCCGGATGCCGGCCGAGGTGACCGAGGGATCGGCCGCCTTGTACTCGGCGATGATCACGACGGTCGGCCCGCCCACGACGAGCCGCGGATCCTGCGCCGGCGTCTTCTTGACGCCCCGCGTCACCATCAGCCGCAGGTGCACGCCGTCGCTCATGCCGTTCACGCGGCAGGTCTCGCGCAGCGCGGCGGCGACCTCGTCGCGCGACATGCCGATGTCGAGACCGATCGCCGCCGCCCCCTGGAACAGGCGATCGAGGTGCCGGTCGAGGAACGCGAAGCTCCCGTGGTGCAGCCGGATCCCCTCCCACACCCCGTCGCCCACGAGAAAACCGCTGTCGAAGACCGAGATCTTGGCTTCGTCGCGCGGAACGAAGTGCCCGTTCACGTAGACGAGGACGTCGGCGTTGCGGGGGTCGGGGAGGGCGTCGTGCGTGCCCCGGTCCGAGCGCGGCGGCCGGGTCGACGAAGCGGAAGGCGACGTGTCCATGCCCAAGGATGCCACGCGCCCCGAGGGCCCGACCACGCGGCGCACGATCCCGCCGACGCGCCGGACTCCGGCCCGACGGCGCGGGCGACGACCAGCCGCTACCGTGCGGTATGGACGCCGACACGCCCCAACCGCCGCACGCTGCCCCGGACCGCGGATCCGCCGCCGTGCCCACGGTCGCCTTCGATCCCGACGCCCTCACCCGGCGCCGTCGGTACAAGCTGCTGTCGGGGACGGTGGTGCCTCGGCCGATCGGCTGGATCTCGACGCGCGACGAAGCGGGTCGCAGCAACCTCGCGCCGTACTCGTTCTTCAACGTCGTCTCGGCCGATCCGCCGACCGTCGTGTTCTCCGCCGGTCGTCGCGACGGGAGCCCCAAGGACTCGGCCGCGATCGCCGAGTCGACCGGGGTCTTCGTCGTGAACCTGGTCGACGAAACGGTCGCCGAGGCGATGAACGCCAGCGCGATCGACGCGCCCCGCGGCGTCGACGAGTTCGGGATCGCAGGCGTGACGCCGGTCGACGGCGACGTCGTGCCGGCCCCCCGCGTCGCCGAGTCGCCGGTGGCGTTCGAGTGCCGGGTGTCGCACGTCGTCCCCCTCGAGCCCGGCCCCAACCGCGTGATCTTCGGGCGCGTCGTACGCATCCACGTGCGCGACGACCTGCTCGTGGGCGATCACGGGATCGACGTCGAACGGCTTCGGCCCGTGGGGCGTCTGGCCGGCGGAGCCTACGCGCGCTTGGGCGAGATCTTCACGCTCGAGCGGCCCTCGTGGGACGAAGCGGACGGCTCCACCGGCGGGGGCTCCCGCTAGCGACCTCCGGGGGTTTCGACACGAACGACGACCGCCCGCGCATGGGCGCGGGCGGTCGCAGTTGGTCGATCTCGGTTGCGCT
>CBDUCW010000087.1:0-8550 GCA_965365745.1 uncultured Trueperaceae bacterium | reverse complement strand
CCTCGACGACGCGCCCGTCGCGGAACACCAGACGGAAGCCGTCGATCAGCGTGCCGGCGTAGCTCAGCGGCTTGGAGGCGACCACGACGCCGTCGACCCGGTCCTTGTGCGGCGCCGTGAACACCTCCTCGGTGGGGAGGTTGGCGACGAAGCGCACGCCGTCGGGCGTCCGGGAGTCACCGCCGCCCCAGCGGTGGCCGTCGGCCAGGCCGACCGTGAGGTCCGTGCCGCCGTCCGAACGGAACCGCAGCGCGCGGTAGCGGCGCGCCTGCAGGTGGGTGCGGTGCGCGTCGAGCCGGGCGAGGTGGTCCTCCCAGGCCTGCAGCGGATCGTCGCGGTC
Source organism: uncultured Trueperaceae bacterium (assembly GCA_965365745.1). Lineage (GTDB taxonomy): Bacteria > Deinococcota > Deinococci > Deinococcales > Trueperaceae > CBDUCW01. The sequence continues at coordinate 8,210 of CBDUCW010000087.1, read as the reverse complement.
CGCGCGCACGACGCGGAAGACGCGCTCCCAGAGCGCATCCACCGCTTCGTCGGGCTCGAGTTCGGGGAACACCTTCACGGCCCACGACGGCGTGGCCGCAGCGGCGACCACCCAGCGCACCGCGTTGGACATCGTGTAGGTCCGGTAGTCGCGGAGCGACTCCCGGCGGGCCGAGCGGAGCGCGGCCACGCGATCGGCCGGAAACGGCGACAGCAGATCCGGATCGCCGCCCACGATCCCCACGAAGGCGTCGCCGCGTGCCGCGGCGTCCGCCATCGCCCGGCCGCGCCAGGCGGCGTCGCGATCGAGGGTGGCGGGATCGGCGTGCTCGAGCCGGACGGCATCGAGCTCCGGATCGCGCCACTCGACGTCGACGAGCGGGGCGCCGCGCTCGTAGGCGGCCGCGGCGACGGCGCGCACGAGACCGGCCGCCTCGATCGGGCTCCGGACGGTCAGCGTCTGACCGGGCTGCAATCCCACGCCGATCTCGACGATCGCGCGGGCGTAGGCGCGGAGTGCGGGGGCGTGCCGTGTCGTGACCGGCGCGGCCGCGCGGTCCGGGTTCGCAGCGCTCGCGCGACCCGTCGTCGCGGCAGCGGCGGTCGGTTCGGAGAGGGAAGCATCCATATCGAACGAGTTTAGGAAGCGGAACCCGCCTCGTGTGTGTCGCGCCTCGCAGCCGGGGGCCCGGCGAGCTCGCGGAGCCGCTCCAGCGCCGCGTCGTCGCGGGCGGGCCGCCCCCGATCCCAGGAGCGCAGCGAGACGACCTCGAGCGTGTCGCCGTCCAGGTAGACGAAGCGGGCGCCCACGGCCTCGCCGGCCAGCACGCGCGGAAGCCAGTAGCGGCTGTCGGGCCACATCTCGCGGTACGGGGGCGCATGCGCGGGATGCCACTCGGGTTCGATCTCCCGGCTCGGGCGCACGACGCCGCTCCAGGAGCGGGTGACGAACACGACGGCCTGCAGCTCCCAGCCCGGACGGTTGGCGAAGCGGAAGGCGAAGCCGCCGACGCGCTCGAGTTCGTGGGCCACGATCCCCGCCTCCTCCTCGAGCTCGCGCCGCGCCGTCGCCTCGGTGCCTTCGCCCGGCTCGACGCCGCCGCCCAGCGTCGTCAAGCGGCCCTCGCCGAAGCCGAAGCGCTTGCGGCCGAGGAGCACGCGCGAGCCGTCCAGGGGCAGCACCAGCGCCGTGGAGCTGCGGCGGCGCGCCGGTCGGAAGCGGTGCGACGAACGGGTGGACGGGGTCCGGGGCATCGGCGGCATGGTACCCGGGGCCGCCGGCTCGCCTCGTGCGGCTGCACCCCGCACAATCGACACCGGCCTACACCTCGCCCTGCATGCCCGGGCGTATACTTGGGTTTGCGAGCGAGTGCCGCTCGCCACGACAAATCAGATCCTTCGGGGCAGGGTGCAATTCCCGACCGGCGGTGAGCGGAGCCCGTGACGAGCGCTCCGCGAGCCCGCGAAGCCGCAGCATCGCAGCGGCCCGAGCTGGTGCGACTCCAGCGCCGACGGTGACAGTCCGGATGGAAGAAGGAGGTGATGCGACGGCGCGGTCGACGCGCTGTCCGCACGATGATCGATTTTCCGTACACCCATGGCTTCCCGCCGTGGACGAATCCGAACCATCGCAACGCATCGACGGCGATCGTGGCCTCGCGCCGCGCGCGCGGGGGCCGGCCGTGACCGGGGGCAGCCGAGAGCCGATCGCCGAGCACGAGCGCTTCATGGCGCGCGCGCTCGAGCTCGCCGAACAGGGGCGGGGCGGAACCTCGCCGAACCCGATGGTCGGCTGCGTGATCGTGGCCGACGACGAGGTGGTCGGCGAGGGCTGGCACCGCGCCGCCGGCGAGCCGCACGCCGAGATCCTCGCGCTCGAGGCTGCCGGCGACGCCGCGCGCGGCGCCACGGTCTACGTGTCGCTGGAACCCTGCAGCCACCACGGGCGCACCCCGCCGTGCACCGAGGCGCTGGTCGCCGCCGGCGTGCAGCGCGTCGTCGTCGCCACGCTCGACCCCAACCCGGCCGTCGACGGCACCGGCGTCGCGGCCCTTCGCGAGGCCGGCATCGACGTCGTGGTCGGCGTCCTCGAGGACGAGGCCCGCGAGCAGAACGAGATCTTCCGGACGGTCCAGCTCGAGGGTCGCCCCTTCGTCCTCTACAAGACCGCCATGACGCTCGACGGGAAGATCGCCACCCGGACGGGGCAGTCGCGCTGGATCACGGGCGAACGCTCCCGGGACCGGGTGCAGCGCTGGCGCGACGAACTCGATGCGATCGCGGTCGGCGTCAACACCGTGATACTCGACGACCCCCGGCTCACCGCCCGCACCGACGGCGGGCGCACGCCGCACAAGGTCGTGTTCGACAGCGTCGCCCGCACGCCCGTCGACGCCGCGCTGTTCGAGCCGGACGACCACGGGCAGGCGGCCCGCGTGACGATCTTCGTCGGAGAGGGCGCACCGGCCGGCCGCACGACGAAGCTCGCCGCCCGCGGCGCCGACGTCGTACCGCTGCCCGGTGCGAAGGGGCGGCCCGACGTGGCCGCCGCCCTCGAACACCTCCGCGGCATCGACATCTCGAGCGTCCTGCTCGAGGGCGGCGGAACCTTGGCCTGGTCGTTCTTCGAGGCGCGGGCGGTCGACCGCGTCGCGTGGTTCGTGGCGCCGAAGCTGCTCGGGGGCAAGGGCGCCTCGCCGCTCGGCGGGCTCGGCGTGAGCACGATGGGCGACGCGATCCCGCTTCGCGACGTGCGGACCGAGTTCCTCGACGGCGACGTGCTCGTCACCGCGGCCGTCGGCACCGCAGCCGGGTCGACCGCCTCCGACGACGCCGCAGCCGCCGCGCGCTCCGCAGCGACGCCGCGCTCCGACGGAGCCGCCTGATGTTCACGGGACTCGTCGAAGCGGTCGGTACGATCGCGGCGGTCGCTCCCGTCGATCCCGCCACGTCGGGCGCAAAGGGCGGCGACGTGCGCGTGCGGATCGAGGCCCCCGCGTTGGTGGGCGACCTCGCCGTCGGCGATTCGGTGTCGGTGTCGGGCTGCTGCCTCACGGCGGTCGCGCTCGACGACGCGGGCTTCGAGGTGGAGCTCTCGAGCGAGACGCTCGCCAAGACGGCACCCCGCTGGGCCGTGGATTCCCGCGTGAACCTCGAGCGGGCGATGCCCGCCGACGGCCGTTTCGGCGGCCACGTCGTCAGCGGGCACGTGGAGGGCGTGGGCGAGGTGCTCGCGCGCGAGCAGCGCCCCGGCGCCTTCGTGCTCGTCGTGCGGGCCCCGGCGGCCTTCGCGCCCTTCCTCGTCCCCAAGGGCAGCATCACCGTCGACGGCGTCTCCCTGACCGTCGTCGACGTCGGCGGCCCGGCCGGTTCGCGCGACGACCTCGCGGCGCACGAATTCACCCTCTGGCTCATCCCCCACACGCTCGACGTCACCACGCTGGGCGAGCTCGACGTCGGCAGCCGCGTGAACCTCGAGCCCGACGTACTCGCGAAGTACGTCGAGCGCATGCTGCTTCTCCGCGGCGGCGATCGGAGCGGCGCCCCGGGCGTCGTCTCCGCATCGGCGCCGGCCGCCCCATCCCCCGCGACGCCCGTTTCCGAGGAGACCTCCCGTGACGCCTGACGCACCCACCTCTCTGCTCGCCCCCACGTCCGAGCTGCTCGCGGAGCTCCGCGCCGGTCGCCCCATCATCGTGGTCGACGACGAGGACCGCGAAAACGAGGGCGACATCATCATCCCGGCCGAGTTCGTGAGCGCCGAGAACCTCGCCTTCACGATCCGCTACACCGGCGGCGTGATCTGCCTGGCCATGCCCGACGAGCTCGCCGACCGGCTCGAGCTGCCGCCGATGGTCAGCCACAACACCGCCCGGCGGCAGACGGCCTACACGGTGTCGATCGAAGCGGTCGAGGGGGTCGACACGGGGATCAGCGCGAAGGATCGCGCCACGACGATCCGCACGGTGGTGCGCGACGGCGTCACGGCCGACGACCTCGCCCGCCCCGGGCACGTCTTCCCGCTGCGCGCGCGCGACGGCGGCGTGCTGCGCCGCGCCGGCCACACCGAGGCCGCGGTCGACCTGTGCCGGCTCGCCGGCCTCAAGCCGGCGGCGGCGATCAGCGAGCTGATCCACGACGACGGCACCATGATGCGGCTGCCCTCGATCCTCGAGTTCGCCCGCGAGCACGACCTCAAGGTCGGCTCCATCGCCGACCTCATCGCCTACCGCATCGAGCGGGACGGCTTCGTGGGGCGCGTCGAAACGGCGACCCTGCCGACCCCCTGGGCCGAGTTCTCGATCGTCGGCTACAAGGACGAGCTGAACGACAACGAGCACGTCGCCATGGTGCTCGGCGAGGTGGACGGCGACGAGCCCGTCCTGGTCCGCATGCACTCGGAGTGCCTGACCGGCGACGCGCTGCACAGCCTCCGCTGCGACTGCGGCTTCCAGCGCGACGCTGCCCTCAAGGCGATCGCCGACTCCGGGCGCGGCGTGCTCGTGTACCTGCGACAAGAGGGGCGCGGCATCGGCCTCCTCAACAAGATCCGCGCCTACCGGCTGCAGGACGAGGGCGCCGACACGGTCGAGGCGAACAAGCGGCTCGGCTTCGCACCCGACCTGCGCGACTACGGCATCGGCGCGCAGATCCTCTACGACCTGGGCGTCAAGAAGCTGCGCCTGCTCACGAACAACCCGCGCAAGGTCGCCGCGCTGCGCGGCTACGGCATCGAGATCGTCGAGCGGGTGCCGCTCCACGCCGGCGAGAACCCCTACAACGAGCACTACCTCCGGACCAAGGTCGACAAGCTGGGCCACATCGCCGACTGAGCCCGACCGACCGCGATCGGCCCCCGGGCCGAGGCTCGCTAGACCAGGTCGAGGTACAGCAGCACGTTGGCGGCGATCCCGGCGAGCACCGCCAGGAACGCCAACCACAGGAACGCGTCGAGCCCGACCGAGCGGCGCCGGGGGCGGCCGCGCGCGGCTCCGCCGGCCGGGTCGCGCGGTCCGCGCGGCCTCGAGCTGGGGGACGGCGACGTCGGCGCGGGGTCGCGTTCGGCGGTCTCCGGCGCGTCCGCCGACCTCCCGTTGCCTCGATCGTCCGGGTCGTTCGGGTCGTCCGACGGGTTCGCGCCCTGCGTGTCCGCGTCCCGGGCGTCCCGGGCCGTTTCGGCGGCGACGTCCGACCACGTCTCGGTGACCGACAACGACGAACCATCCGCCGGATCGTCGGCGTCGAGCCCCGACGAAGGATCCCCGCCCTGCGCGTCGCCGCCTGCGTCGACGACGTCGATGCGCACGTCGGCGCCGGCCGACCGCAGCGCGTCGGCGAAGGAGGCGGCCACCTCGGAGTCGTCGGCGCGCGTGAGCGGCGCGTCGCCCTTGCGTTCGAGGAAGGCGTGCAGCCGGTCGGCCGACACGCCGAGCGCGGGCGCCGCATCCTGCGCGACGCGCGCGAGCACCTCGGGCTCGAGCGGCGCCGCGAGCCGAACCACGTGCAGCACCGCCCCGTTGGCCGGAGGCGTCCTGCGGTCGCTCGTGTCGCTGCCGTTCATGGCTCGTAGGCTAGCGCCTCGCGGGCCCTCGGCACCGTGACCTCTGCCCCGAGCCCGCCGCGTGCACCGTCACGCTCCACGCGGCCGGCGAAGCGTCTCGCGGTCATCGACCAGAACGGCGGCCGCTCGTTCGCCGGAGGCGAGCGCGCCCTGGATCGAGCTCATGCGCGTCGCCTCGCCGGCCAGCACCACGTTCGGCCATCGCGTCCCCGGATCCCACAGCCGGTCCGCCACGCCGGGCGGCTGCCGGAACTGGGCGAAGGGGATGCGCTCGATCGCCAACCGCTCCAGCCCGTCGGCGGCCGCGCCGTACCAGCTCGCCAGATGGCGGCGAACCCGCACCTCGAGGGCGTCGTCGTCCGCGGGGGCGTCGGCCGCGAGCACCGTGACGTGGAGCAGGCCGCGCCCCTCGGGGGCGTACGGTGATGCGACGTTCGACACCCACACGGCGTTGTTGATCGGCGCCTCGGGGGACGTCGCCGTCGCCAGCAGCAGGCGCCGCTCGGGATCGACGGCGCGATCGGCGGCGAAGTGCAGGTAGACGCTGCCGACCGCCTCGCCCGGCGGGTCGGCCCCGACCAGACGCGCCGCCTCGGGCGGGTCCGTCGCCACCACCGCTGCGTCGGCGGCGAACTCGCCCCAGCGGCCGCGGACGACCGCGCGCTCCCCGTCGGCTTCGAGGTCGTCGACCGCGTGGCCGAGCCGCACGTCGAGCCCGGCGGCGAGCTGGGCGGGGATCGCGGCCATGCCGGCCGCGGGCACCGCGATGCGGCCGGCCACGAGCATGCGCAGGTAGTAGCGGAACAGCCGCGCGCTGGTCGCCAGCGTGCGATCGAGGAAGATCCCGCCGAAGAAGGGGGCGAAGAAGCCCTGCAGCGCGGCGTCGGAGAGGCCGAAGCGGCCCAGGTACCTCGCCGTGGACTCGTCCGGTCCCGCCAGGACCGCGTGCGCCGGCGCAAGACCGGCCGCGCCGGGGCGGAACTGCGCTGCCACCAGGGCCGCGACCGCCAGGCGGTCCCGGAGCGTGAAGCTCGGTGCCGTGAGCGTCGCGCCGAGCGAGCCGGGATCTCGGATCGGATCGCCCACCGTTTCGCGCGTCCCGTCGGCGTGCCTCAGCACCGCGGCGGGCGCGAACGCGCGCAGATCGAGCGCCGCCAGGTCGAGCTGCCGACGCACGGCGGGGTACGCGGTGAACAGCACCTGGAACCCGCGGTCGAGCACGAAGCCGTCGAGGCGGCGGCTGCGCACCCGGCCCCCCACCTCGTCGCGCGCTTCGAACACGATCGCCTCGTGCCCACGGCGCACCAGTTCCCGCGCCGCGACGAGCCCGGCGATCCCCGCACCAACGACGACGACGCGCTTCACGCTGGAAGCATACCGAGCCCGCGAGCCCCCCTCCGGCACGCCGAAGCGGTAGCCTGATGCCATGTTCCGTCCGCTCACCGTCGCGCTCGTGCTCGCGATCGTGGTCTTCTTCGCGACCCGGCGCCCCTTCCTCGCCGTGGCCGTCTTCGCCTTCGTCCTGTGGTGGATGAACGCCCAGACGCGGCGGCGTCCGCCGACCGTGCGCGTCGATCCGTCCTCGGTCGAGCCGCCCGATCCCTCCGAGCGCGACGCGGCGGAGGCGACCGCCGACCCGAACGCCGACGCCGACGACGGCGTCGAGGTGCGCTGCGACGTGGCGAACGATCGGCTGCAGCGCTGGGTCTCGCTCACGACGGGGCGCGGCTACGAAGTCCCGCCCGAGCGTGGCGTGGCCGGCGCCGAGCCGGGCATGCACGGCGTGGTCGTGGTCCGCGACGGGAAGATCTCGGTCCGGGCGGTGGCTTCGCTCGACGACGGCGTGCGCTAGCGGCAGGCCCCGTCCCGGGTGCCCGCGAACTCAGGTGCGGGCGTCGTCCCCCACTGGTTCGGCTCCGCTCGCGCCCGTCTCGCCGTCGGGGTGGAAGGTCGCGCCGGTCTCGGCGCGCGACCGCAAGCCCTCCGGCGCCGCGAAGCGCTGGCCGTGCTCGGCCTCGAGCCGGGCGAGGCGATCGCGCGCCTGCACGGCTCCGATGCGGTCGAGCCAGTGGAACGGTCCGCCCAGGAAGGGCGGGAAGCCCAAGCCGAAGACCGCACCCACGTCGCCGTCGACGGGCGAGCGCAGGATCCCCTCGTCGAGGGTGCGGACCGCCTCGGCGACCATGGCGAAGAGCAGCCGTTCCTGGATGTGCTGGTGCGGAACGCGGCGCCGCTCGCTCGCCGTGCGCGGCTCGGCCGCGGCCGCCGCGTCCGGCGCCCCGCCGAGCAGATCGTAGATGTCGCCGTTCGGTCCCGTGCGCGCGCCGTCGTCGTAGCGGTAGAAGCCGGCGCCGCCCTTGCGGCCCGCCAGGCCCGCGTCCGCGAGCCGGCTCGGTCCCGTGCGCAGGTCGCGACCCCGGTCGTCGAACAGCGGCGCGACGATGTCCACGACTTCGGCGCCCACGTCGATGCCGATCTCGTCGAGGAGCCGCAGCGGGCCCACCGGGAATCCGAACGCCTCCATGGCGCCGTCGACGTCCTCGGTGCGGGCCCCCTCGATCAGCAGCCGCATCGCCTCGTCGAGGTAGGGCGCGAGGATGCGGTTCGCGAAGAAGCCGGGACGGTCGCGCACCACGATGACGTTCTTTCCA
>CBDUCW010000086.1:0-8593 GCA_965365745.1 uncultured Trueperaceae bacterium | reverse complement strand
CGACGTCGCCCGCGCCAAGCTGGGCGCCGGCCAGGACGAGGCGAGCCTCGATGTCGTTGGGGCCGAGTTCCACGGCCTGCTCCGCTTGCACGCGGGCGGTCGCGAGGTCGCCGCGCTGGGCGAGCTGACGGGCGTACTCGGCCCGCACCCAGCTCGAGCCCGCGTCGAGCTGGCTCGCGGCCTCGAGGTCGGAGAGCGCTGCGCCCGGCAGCAGCGATGCCGACAGCGTCGCCGACCCCAGCGAGGCGGCGGACGGCGTGGCAGCGAGTACGTCGAGGAAGGCGTTCTGTTCCGAGGTCCGCATGTCCGCGAACAGCCGATCGAGCAGCGTTCGTCCGAAGGCCTGCGCGAGCGCCGGGGCCGACGAGCGGTCCGACCGAACGGCGATGGCTTCGCCGTCCACCTCGAGTTCGAGGCGAAGCGACGATCCTTCGACGGCGAGCCGCCCCCCGACGATGTGATCGGCATCGAAGAGGCGTTCGAGCGTTGCGACGGGGTCCGCTTCGGCCTGCAGGGCACGCTGGGTGACGATCACGGCTTCCCCGAGCGGCGGTGCGTAGACGCCGTCGAGCGTGTTCAGCGCCCGGTGCAGCGCCGTGGCGAGGCCGACGCCGAAGGGGCCGGTGGCCTCGTCGGCTTCGAAGGGCACGACCACGACGCGGAGCGGGTCCGCGCCGTCGCCCGATTGCGCGACGGCCGCGGGCGCGCCCAGGGCGAGCACGGCGAGGAGCAGCGCCACGAGGGCCCGCCGCCAGCGCGGGCGGGGGAACGTGGCACGGGGCGCGTCGGGGATCGCACGATTGGCGCGGTCGGGGCGGGGCGTGTCGGGACGGAGCTTGGGAGCGCGCATACGCGGCGAGTATACCGGCGCAGCCTCACCCCTCCGACGGCTGCGCGACGCGTGCCAGACGGTGCGGATGCGCTCGGACGCGGCGCCGCGGGGTGGCCTCAGTCGGCGGTGTCGCTGCGCAGGCGGAAGGCCATCGGGAGCAGGGCCTCGACCGTGGTCTCGCGCACCGCCCCCTCGAGGTTGACCAGGAAGAGACGCGCCGCCGGCGCGAACTCCATCAGGATCTGGCGGCAGGCGCCGCACGGGGAGGCGGGCGTGGAAGCGTCGGTCACGACCACGGCCTCATCGAAACGGCGCAGGCCGGCGGTGGCCAGCGCCTGCACGGCCGACTGTTCGGCGCAGCGCGAGAGCCCGTAGGAGGCGTTCTCGACGTTGGCGCCCGGCACGATGCGGCCGTCCTCGGCGCGCAGCGCGACGCCGACGTGGAAGCCCGAGTAGGGGGCGTAGGCGTTGCGAAACGCGTCGAGCGCCGCGGCGAACAGGTCGGCCGGAACGCCGGCGGGCGCGGTGGGCTCAGCGTCGGTCGTCATGCCGGCATGGTACCCGCCGCTCGGATTCGGCTCAGCCCCACGGCCCGGCACGAAGCCAGGCCCACAGGGGCGGACCGAGCTCCACGAGCCCGACGACGACGGCGGCCAACGCGGCGATCACGACGGCGCCGGCGGCGGTGTCCTTGGCGCGGGCCGCGAGCTCGCTGTGTTCGGGGGAGACGAGGTCGACCAGCGCTTCGAGGGCCGTGTTGACGAGTTCGAGCCCGAGCACGAGCCCCGAGGCGAGCGCGATGGGGGCGAGGCGTGCACCCAGGGCGATCGCCGCCCCCAGTGCCAGCAGCGCCACGCCGACCTGGATGCGGAAGTTCAGCTGCGTGCGCCAGGCCGCGGCCACGCCGCGAAGCGCGTAGCCAAGGCCGATGGAGGGGCGGTCGTTCACGCCGCGCCTCGCGCCAGTTCGACGATGCGACGCTCGGCGCGTCGAAACGGCAGCCAGCTGTCCTCGGACTCGCCCTCGGGCCCGTGATCGAAGCCGCGCAGGTGGGTGATGCCGTGGGCGACGAGGGCCAGCAACTCTTCGGCGGCCGTGTGGCCGTGCTCCTCGGCTTGGGCGGCGGCGACGTCGACCGCCACGAACACGTCACCGAGGTGGTCGACGGCGGGCATCGGCAGGCCGTCGGGCTCGAACGTCGGGTACGAGAGCACGTCGGTCGGCGCATCGACCCCCCGATCGCGCCGGTTGCGCTCCCGGATCGCCGCCGCGTCGACGAGCACGATCGTCACGCCGCGCTCGTCGATCCCGAGCTCGCCGAGCCACCGCTCGACGATCCGCTGCAGGCGATCAGGATCCGACGGCGGCGGGGCTTCGGCGAGAATCTCCACCACGGCGCAGACCTCGAATCTCCTCGGGCGACGGGTAGCTGATGCGGCGGTGCAGGATGGCGGTGAGCATCCGCTCGAAGGTGTTCGCGATGACCTCGAGGTCGTGGAAGTTCAGCGGGCTGTCCGAGAGCTGTTCGTCCTGGAGCCGTTGGTCGATCAGGCGGTCGATCATCGCGCGGATCGACCCCTGCGAGGGATCGGTCAGGGTGCGCGAGGCCGACTCGACCGCGTCGGCCAGCATCAGCACCGCGGTCTCCTTGCTGCGCGGCTTGGGGCCGGCGTAGCGGAAGTTCAGGTCGTCGAGCGTGGCCGAGTCTTCCAGGGCGCGTTTGTAGAAGTAGCTCAGCACGGTGGTGCCGTGGTGCTCGGTGACGAAGGCCTCGAGCTCGTGCGGCAAGCCGTGCTGGCGCAGCAATTCCACCCCGTCGCGCACGTGGCTGGTGATGATCAGGTAGCTCAGGTGCGGGCTCAGCGCGTCGTGCGGGTTGTCGCCCGAGAACTGGTTCTCGACGAAGAAGTGCGGCCGTCGCAACTTGCCAACGTCGTGGTAGAGCGCGCCGACGCGGGCGAGCAGGCTGTTGCCGCCGATGTTCGTGACGGCCTGTTCGACGAGGTTCGAGATGATCAGGCTGTGCTGGTAGCTGCCGGGCGCGTCGAGCAGGAGTTTCTGCAGCAGCGGATTCGTCGGGTTCGAGAGTTCGAGCAGGCGGAAGTCGGTCAGGAATCCGAACGCGCTCTCGGCGAGCGGCAGGAGTCCCAGCGCCAGCACGCCCGCCAGGGCGCCGCCGGCGACGAAGATCGAGGCGTCGACGATGCTCGGCACGAGCCGGAAGGTGCCGGCGACGAGCTCGACCACGATCAGCGTGGCGCCGGCGACCAGGCCCGATCCGGCGCCCGCCACGAGCACGGCCGGGCGCGAGCGGAGCACCAGCACGAGACGGGTGGCGAGCACGCTCGAGGCGAGCACCGCCGTCATGCTCGCCAGCGGATCCGACGGCACGAGCAGCGCCACGACGAGGGCCGCCCATACCGCCCACAGCAGTCCGGCGGCCTCGCTGAGCAGCACGGTGACAAGGATCGCGAGCAGCTGCGCGGCCACGAAGCTCGAGTCGGCCAGCGTGGCCACGCGTTGCACGGCCAGCGTCACCACGGTCAGGCCGACCAGGAAGGCCGCCTGCTGGAACGTCAGGTGCGTGCGCAGCTGGTGGAGCGCCAGGGCGGGAAGGCCCACCAAGGCGCCGAGGAGCAGGCAGCCGAGCGCGACGACGAGCCGCTGGAGGTCCTCGTCGCTCTCGGCGCTGTAGAGGTCGAGCTGCTCGAGCAGGCGCAGGTCCTCGGCGGTGAGTGCCTCGCCCTCGTCGACGATGGTGGTGCCTTCGGTGAGCGTGGTGGTGACGGGTTCGACCGCGTCGGCGGCAGCCTCGCGGGCGCGCTGCGTCGCGAGGTCGTTGGGGACCTTCGTGGCGAGCAGGCGCCGTTCGAGGGTCAGACGCACGTCGCTGCGGCGATCGGGCGGCGCCAGCGCGACCGCCTCGTCGATCACGTCGGCCACTTCGGCGTCGGTGACGCCGTCGGCGGCTTCGTAGCGCTGCACGAGGTAGTTGATGGTGTCCTGCGGGAGCGGCGACGACGTGATCGTGCCGAGCACGAGCCGCCGAACCTCCTCGTCGATGTCGAGGACCGGCCCCACCTGCTCGCGCACCGCGCGCCGGCGTCGCTCGGTGGCGATCCGGTCGACGATGCGCACGTCCTGCGTGGCCACGAAGGCTTCGGGCGAGGGCTCGCCCACGCGCAGCGTGCTTCGCTCGCGAAAGCCGTAGACCGAGAACAGCAGGGCCGCGAGGCCGAGCGCGGTGACGAGGTACAGCCCCGCGCGCTGCCAGCGCGTGCCCACGCTGGGACCGCGGGTCACGGTCCGCCTCGGCTCGGGCGCACGGTCACTCGGCGCTCTCGTAGGCGGTGATGATCTTGGCGACCAGCGGGTGGCGCACGACGTCGGAGGCCTGGAAGCGGATGAAGTCGATCCCGTCGATCCCGGCCAGCAGCCGCTGCGCGACCGCCAGGCCGCTCGGCACGGTGCCGGGCAGGTCGGTCTGGGTGATGTCGCCGGTGACCACGACCTTGCTGTCGAAGCCCATGCGGGTGAGGAACATCTTCATCTGCTCGGCGGTCGTGTTCTGCGCCTCGTCGAGGATGATGAAGGCGTCGTTCAGGGTGCGCCCGCGCATGAAGGCGAGGGGCGCCACCTCGATCGTGCCCTGTTCGAGCAGCGCGTCGATGCGCTCGCCCGGCATCATGTCGTAGAGGGCGTCGAGCAGCGGGCGAAGGTACGGATCGATCTTGGCCGCGAGGTCGCCGGGCAGGAAGCCGAGCTTCTCGCCGGCTTCGACGGCGGGGCGGGTGAGGATGATCCGCTTCACGCGGCGCTCGGTGAGCGCCTGCACGGCCATCGCCACCGCGAGGTAGGTCTTGCCCGTGCCGGCCGGGCCGATGCCGAACGTGATCGGATTCGCGGCGATCGCCTGCACGTAGCGGCGCTGCCCCGAGGTCTTGGGCTTCGCGCGCCCCGGCAGGTGCACCTGGGCGTCGCCGCTGCCGCGCTCGGGGGGCGGTGTGATCGCGTCCAGATCGGCGTGCTCGAGCTCGGTCCGCGAGACGCGCCCTCCGCGGCGAATCGTGTCGATCAACGACTGGAAGGTGCGCTCCGCTTCGCGAACGGCCTCCTCGTCGCCGCTGAGGCGCAGCTCGTCGCCGCGGGCCACCACGGTGGCGTCGAGGCGCGACCGGAGCAGCTTCAGGTTTTCGTCGTTCTGGCCGAACAAGCTCAAGGCCTCGGTGGGGCTGCGGAGCTTGAGGGTGACGGAGGGTGCGATGGTCGATGCCTCCTGCGGTCCCGCGCTCGGTCCCGTGGGAGGGACGGGTTTGCGCAGAACGGTCGCGCGTCGTTTAGTCGCGCGTGGGGTGATGGCGTCGGGGCGGTCCGGAGCGGCGCCGCTTGGCCACGGGTTTGCTGAGGACCTGGTGCCAGATGAATCCGTCGACGATGGACGCACGGTCGAGGTCGACGGCATGCGGCAGTGTAGAGGAGGGGCCCGACGCTCCCGGTCGCCTGGTGACCACCTTGGGTGCCTTCGAGGCGCGTTTTCGCCGTCGGGCGCGCTCCTCGTTGCGCAGCCGGTCGGCCGTGGCCTGGGCCGATCGGGCCTCGTCGCCTTCCCGTCCGAGGAAGGGCGATCCCAGATCATCGCCGTCGACGAGCGAGCGTCGCTGCGCGGCGGACCGACCCCCGGCCGGGGTGAACGGGCCGCTGCGGCCTTGGGGCGAACCGGTCGAGGCGGAGCCCGAGGCCCGCGATGCCTGCGAGGCCGACGTCGAGGACGCCGATTCCGATGGGGTCGACGCGGTCGACGTGTCGCGGCGCCCCTGCGGGCCCCCCTCGGCTTCGGCGACGCGCCGGCGGGCCCGTTCGAGCATGCGCTGGATCTCGTCGTCGAAGCTTCCGGTCGGTCCCGAGGGCGCGTCGGAGCTCGTACTCGAGCCGGATCCCGCCTGCGGGCGCGGGCGCGTCGCGGTCGATGCCTCGCCGGACGCCGCTGCACCGCGGCCGCGCGACGCGGTCGCGTCGCCCGGGGCGTCGCCGCCGGGCCCGGGCGGGGGAGGCTGCGAGCGACCCCGCCCCGACCGCATCGCGCCACGAACCAGCGGCACGACCAGGAACAACAGGATCAGCAGGATGCTGATCAGGTCGTCGAAGGCCATCGAGGCTCAGCGCTCTCCGTGGTCGTCGTCATCGCCGCCGGTGGCGCGGGCGATGTTCGTGCGCATGTCGGTGTCGGACTCGATGTTGCGCAGGTTGTAGTAGTCCATCACGCCGAGATTGCCGCTGCGGAACGCCTCGGCCATCGCCAGCGGGACCTCGGCCTCGGCCTCGACCACCTTGGCGCGCATCTCTTCGACCTTGGCGCGGTTCTCCTGCTCGGCGGCGACAGCCATGGCGCGGCGCTCTTCCGCCTTCGCTTGGGCGACGTTCTTGTCGGCCTCGGCCTGGTCGGTCTGCAGGGTGGCGCCGATGTTGCGGCCCACGTTGACGTCGGCGATGTCGATCGAGAGGATCTCGAACGCGGTTCCGGAGTCGAGGCCCTTCTGGAGCACCGTCTTCGAGATCGTGTCGGGATTCTCGAGCACCTTCTTGTGGCTGTCGGTCGACCCGATCGAGCTGCCGATGCCCTCGCCGACGCGGGCGATGATCGTCTCTTCGCCGGCGCCCCCGACGAGGCGCTCGAGGTTGGCGCGCACGGTGACGCGCGCGGTCGAGATCAGTTCGATCCCGTCCTTGGCCACGGCGCTGACGTTGGGCGTCTGGATGACGCGCGGGTTGACCGAGACCTTCACGGCGTCGAGCACGTCGCGACCCGCGAGGTCGATGGCGGCCGCACGGTTGAAGGGGAGCATGATGCGCGCCTTGTCGGCCGCGATCAACGCGTCGACGACGCGGTCGACGTTGCCGCCGGCGAGGTAGTGCGCTTCGAGCTCGTTCTGGTCGACGTCGATGCCCGCCTTGTCGGCCTTGATCAAGGGCAGGATGATCTCCTTGGGCGGCACGCGGCGGAGCTTCATCGCCACCAAGCTGATGAGCGACACGTTGACGCCCGCGGCGACGGCCGAGATCCACAGGCCGAAGGGGACGACCGAGAGCAGGATGAGGATGAAGAGGACCACCGCACCGGCGATGATCAGAACGGGGATGTTCATGGAGGTAACTCCTTGGATGAGGCTGTCGATCATGCGGGGCAGGGCTCCTCGAGGGGACGGAGGGACGGGAGGGAAGGGGTGGAGGCGATGGGGGTCATGCGTCCGGACTCTCGACTTCTTCGACGGTCACGCGGTTGCCTTCGACGCGCAGGACGCGGATCGTGCTGCCGGAGGTGATGAAGTCGCCCTGCGTGACGACGTCGACGCGGGCGCCGTCGAAGCGGGCCACGCCGGCGGGGCGCAGATCGCTCAGCGCGATCCCCTGCTCGCCTTGCAGATGGGCGAAGCTCGACACGAGCTTGGCTTCGGCCGGATCGGTGGGCGCGGGAGGTTCGATGAGCCGCGTCGGCAACTTCAGGGCGGCCGCGAAGCGGGCACGCGGGAGAAGCACCAGCAGCAGCACGAAGAGGCCGCCCCCGAACAGGGCGGTCCAGCCCAGCACGGCGATGGCGTCGTCCTGGAAGATGCGGATCACGGCCACCACGAGGGCGGCGATGCCCAGCACGCCGGCCACGCCGAAGCCCGGAATGATGAAGGCTTCGGCAGCGATGAGCAGGATGCCGGCGAGGATGAGCAGCACGTCCCAGATGCCGGCCGGGGTGGCCACGAAGGCCGACGCGCCGAGCAGCACGAGCGCCACCACGCCGACGGCGCCGGGGACGCCCAGTCCGGGCGTGAAGATCTCGATGACGATGCCGCCGATGCCGATCACCAGGAGGATCGCGGCCAGGATCGGGTTGGCGAGCCAGGTGCCGAGGCGCTCCGTGAGGTTGCGGTCGAGCGTGACGGTCGCGGCGCCGCCGTAGCCGAACTGCTCGAGCGCATCGTCGAGCGTCCGGGCCTGCACGTCGGCGATGTTCTGCTCCACCGCCTGCTCGGCGGTGAGCGTCACGAGCTCTTCGGAGGTCGAGACGCCGGGGATCTCGATCCGTTCGTCGACCATCCCTTCGGCGACGCGGGCGTTGCGTCCGCGCGCCTCGGCGACGCTGCGGAACTGGCCGCGGAGCGCCGAGCTGAACTTCTCCTCGACCGGGTTGACGCCGGTGGGGGTCACCGTGATGGGCAGCGCCGCGCCGATCGACGATCCGGGCAGCATGGCGAGCTGTTCGGCGGCCATGGCGATCAGCGCGCCGGCGCTGAATGCGTTCTCGACGACCGCGAGCGTGGGCACACGGGCCTCGGAAAGGATCACGTCGACGATCTCCTGCATCGCCGCCACCGAGCCGCCCGGCGTGTCGATCCGGAAGAGCACGGCCAGCGGTCGGGCGTCGTTGGCCCGGGCGACCCGGCTGCGCACGAACTGGGCGGTCGCCGGCGTGATCTCGGTGTCGATCGGAACGATCCACACGGCGTCGGTGGGCAGGTTCGCCTGCGCCCGGGCGACGGGGGAGGCCAGGGCGACGACGAGCGCCACGACGACGGCCACGAGAACGGGGCCGAGACGGGGGGTGAATCGAAGGGCGGCGGGCCGCCGCGAGCGAGCGATCATTGCGCTGAGGCTAGCACAGTCCGACCCCCTCCGAGCTGTGCGTGGCGACCCGTTTCGCGCGCCGTGGACGGCATTTGTCGCTTCGTCTACAGTCTCGGCGCTGGCCCCGGCCCCGGCGCCCCGCGCGCC
>CBDUCW010000085.1:0-8703 GCA_965365745.1 uncultured Trueperaceae bacterium | reverse complement strand
CGTCCCGACGCGGAGCTCCGCGTCGGGACGCCTTCGTTGGGGCGTGGTGTGCCCCGGGGACGTTCGTCCCGGGATGTTCGTCCCTACCCCTTTCCACGCTTGTGAAAGATAGTGCAAGCGAAAGGAGTTGAGGATACATGCCTCACACCACGTACTACCCCGAACCCAAGGTCAGCAAGTTCCTGTTCGCGAGCAAGTTCATGGCGCCGCTCTGGGCGCTGGGGAGGATCTACCTCGGTTGGCTCTGGCTCAAGGCCGGCTGGGGCAAGGTGTTCGCCGACGGCGGCTTCAACACCCGCTGGGTCGGCACCGAAGCCGACGGCGTCAGCGGCTTCCTCACCGGCGCGCTGGCCAAGGCCGAAGGGGCCCGCCCCAGCGTCACGCAGTGGTACGCCTGGCTGATCGAGAACGCGTTCATCCCCAACGCCACGCTGTTCAGCAACCTGGTCGCGATCGGCGAGGTGCTGATCGGCATCGCGCTCATCGCCGGCCTCCTCACCGGCATCAGCGCCTTCTTCGGCGGCTTCCTCAACGCGATGTTCCTGCTCGCGGGGACCGTCAGCAGCAACCCGGTGATGTTCATCCTGGCCACCTGGCTCGTCCTCTCCTGGCGGGTCGCCGGCTACTACGGGCTCGACTACTTCGTCCTCCCGCTCCTCGGCGCCCCCGCCGGCGAAGCGTTCAAGAACGCCGGACGCAAAGTACGCCGGGCCCTGCGGCCGATCACCGGCGCGAACTGACCGCGAACGGGGCGCGGCGACCGCCGGGATCGCCGCGCCCGCCCCCCCGCGCACGACCGCGCTCCTCGCGCGCTTCGCGCACCGACCCCACCGGCTCACCCCCCTCCTTTCTGCGCCCGCCGACCCCCAACGCGGCGGGCGCATTGACGTGCCGGCGCAGGCGCGACGGACGCGTCCGCGCCGCGGCGTGAGCGCGCTCGCCCGCACCGGTCGCACTGCCCGCGCCGCCTGCGCTGTAGGGTCGGACCGTGAGCACGCACCGCCTGCGCACGATCGTCGGCAAGGTCGGATTCGCCCTTCTGATCGTCGTGATCTTCGTCTACCTGATGTTCCCCTTCTACTGGGCGACGATCTCGGCGCTCAAGACCGACGCCGAGCTCGTGGCGACGCCGGGGTCGCTGTGGCCGCGCGAGGTCAGCCTCCACAACTTCCGCGCGGTGCTGACGAACGAGCGCATCCTGGTCGGTCTTCGCAACAGCGTGATCGTGGCCGGCGGCGCGACCCTGCTGTCGCTCGTCATCGCCGTATTCGCGGCCTATGCGATCGCCCGCCTGCGGTTCCGGGGTCGCGTCGCCATGCTCTACCTGGTGCTGTCGATGACGATGTTCCCCGGCATCGCCATCCTGTCGGGCCTCTACGAGATCCAGCGGGTCGTGGCCCTGCCGACGCTGCTCAAGCTGATCCTCACCTACCAGGTGTTCGGGCTGCCCTTCAACCTCTGGGTCCTCACCACCTTCTTCCGCGCCGTTCCCGACGAGCTCACCCAGGCCGCCCGCATCGACGGGGCTTCGCACGTGCAGGCGCTCTGGCACGTGATGCTGCCCGTTTCGGGTCCGGCGCTGGTGACCACCGGCCTGCTGTCGTTCATCGGCGGCTGGAACGAATACCTGTTCGCGCTGACCTACACCGCCATCGAGCCCGACGCGCAGACCGTCTCGGTGGCGGTCGCCAACCTCTCGGGCATCGTGCGGATGCAGATCCCTGCGGGGTTGATGATGGCCGCGGCCATCGTCATCTCGGTCCCCTTGGTGCTCCTGGTCCTCGTGTTCCAGGACCGCATCGTCGACGGGTTGACGGCGGGCGCGGTCAAGGGCTGAGCCCCCGGTTGACGCCGCGGCGCACGGCGCGCCGAACCGCCGACGGGGGCGCGACCCGTCAGCGACGCGTGTTCGCATGCGGTGGCACGAAATCGTGCGATGCCGTACAGTGCAAGCGTTCCGATCGAAGTTCGCTTCATCGCAACCGGGCTCCGGCCCGACGTCTTCGCGTGGTGCAGGCATGCACGCTCGCGACCTACACCGAAGTACACGCAACAAGGAGCATCTGCATGGCAACCGGCACCGTCAAATGGTTCAGCGCTGAAAAGGGCTTTGGGTTCATCGAGCAAAAGGAAGGCGGGGACGACGTCTTCGTGCACTTTTCCGCCATTCAGGGATCGGGCTACCGAAACCTGAACGACGGCGATGAAGTCGAATTCGACATCGAAACGGGCCCCAAGGGGCTGCAGGCAGCCAACGTGGTGGTGACGAGCGCGGTCTAACCCACTGCGCACGTCATCCCCATGACGCGGGGGCGTATCCGTTATGACGGGTACGCCCCCGCGTTTTGGTTGCTAGGCTCACGCCATGGTCACGAACCGCAGCGACACGCGCGAGATCGGACTCGTCCTCGGTGGCGGCGGGGCCCGCGGCTTCGCCCACATCGGGGCGGCGCGGGCGATCGCCGAGGCCGGGCTCCGGCCCGCGGCGATCGCGGGCACCTCGATGGGTGCGATCATCGGCGGGCTGATCGCCGCCGGCCACGATGCCGATGCCATGCTCGAGATGGCCGAAGAGGTGAACCTGCCCTCGTTGCTCGATTTCGGCGAGCGTGGCGGCCTGATCGGCGGCAAGAACATCGAGGCGTACCTGGCCTCGAAGCTCCCCGAGCGCTTCGAGGACCTCGAGATCCCGCTGCTCGTCACGGCGGTCGACCTGCAGACCGGCGAGCTCGTCGTGCTGCGAAAGGGTCCGCTCGTGCCTGCGCTCCGCGCGAGCAGCGCCCTCCCAGGCCTGCTGAGCCCGGCCCGTCTCGGAGACCGGATCTTCGTGGACGGCGGCGTGCTCGACAACGTCCCGGTGGACGCGATCGGGACCGCGACGCTCGCACCGGTGGTGGCGGTCGACGTCTCGCCCCCGATGGACCGCCCCATCGAGTTCGGCGACGACGAGTCGTGGTGGGAGCGCGTCGCCTCGACGTGGCGTCGTGACCAGCGCGCGCTGCTGATCGAAGTGCTGATCAAGTCCTCCGAGCTCACCCAGCGCCTCAACACCGAGCTGCGGCTCGCGCTGCACCCGCCCAAGGTGTTGGTGCGCGCCGATCTGCCGACCGACATGGGCGTCGAGGATTTCGGACGCACCGAGGAAGCGGTGGAGGCCGGATACCGCAGCGCCGTCGCGGCGCTTTCGTCGAGCGACCTCGTCGGAACGCCAACCGAAGACGCCTAGCGCGCACGGGGGGCGTGCAGGGCCATCCGGCTTGACGGGTAATTGCGATTTCGGCTACATTGGAATCGTTTCCACAACCCACCCCTCCGGCGCACGTCGCCGGTGAACCCACGGCGCGGCGAGCGGCCGCGTGCCCACGCTGGCCCGGCGCCGTCGCTCGGCCCCCTCTGCGAGGAACGACGCATGGCCAAGCGCCCGACGATCCACGACATCGCCAACGAAGCCGACGTTGGCGTCGGCACCGTGTCGCGCGTCCTCAACGAGCACCCGAGCGTAAGCGAGGCGACGCGACGCCACGTCCAGAGCGTGATCGAACGCCTCGGCTACCACCCGCGCACGGCGGCGCGCGAGATTCGCGGCGTGCGCTCGAACCTCGTCGGGTTGCTGGCGGACTCGGTCACGACCACGCCCTTCGCCCACGCCTTGATCAAGGGCGCCCAGGACGAGGCCCGGAGCCGGGGCCGCATGCTCGTGCTCATCGACACGGACGGGAACCGCGACGATCGGGAGCGGGCCGTCGCGAGCTTCCGCGAACGCAGCGTCGAAGGCGTCCTCTACGCCGCCATGTTCCACCACGCCGTCGACCTGCCCGCCGCGCTCTACGAGCTGCCGACGGTGCTGGTCAACTGCTTCGATGCGAACGCGACGGTCGCGTCGGTGATCCCGGACGAGGAGCAGGGCGGCCACGACGCGACCCAGCACCTGCTCGACGCGGGCCACCGTCGCATCGGCCTGATCACCAACGACTCCGTCGCCGGCGGCGATCCGGCAGCGGTCGGACGCCTGGCCGGCTACCGGCGAGCGCACGACGAGGCCGGCGTGCCCTTCGACCCCGAGCTGGTGCGCGAGGGGGACGGCCACACCGAGGCCGGCCGCCGGCTCGCCGGCGACCTGCTCGATCGGAGCGACCCCCCGACGGCGATCTTCTGCGCGACCGACCGCATGGCGATGGGCGCCTACGACGCGATCAAGGATCGCGGGCTGCGCATCCCCCAGGACGTTTCCGTCATCGGCTTCGACGATCAGCGCTACATCGCCGACGCGCTGTCCCCGGCGCTGACCACGTATGCCCTGCCCCACGCCGCCATGGGTGCGTGGGCGGTCGCTCGCCTCCTCGACGCCGCCAACGGCGCCGACCCGGAGCCCGAACAGGTTCGGCTCCGCTGTCCGCTCGTCGAGCGCGACTCGGTCGCCGCGCCCCCGAGCCCTTCTCCGTCGTGATCGCTCCGCCCTCCGACCGTCGCCCTGAAAGGTGGTGATGCCGCTGGCCCCGTCGCACACCGACGCCTAGACGCGTCGCTCCGCCCCCGAACGAATCTCACGAGAGGCCGCACATGTCACGAATCCACCGCATCACCCTCGCCCTCGCGTCCGCCGTCGCGCTGCTCCTGAGCACCGCGCTCGCGCAGACCGAAATCAGCCTCTGGTACCACGGTGCCGGCAACGAGGTCGAGCGCTCGATCCTCGTCGGCATCATCGACGACTTCAACGCCTCGCAGGGCGACTGGGAAGTCGTGCTCGAGGAATTCCCGCAGGGCGCCTACAACGAGTCCATCGTCGCCGCCGCCCTGGCCGGCAACCTGCCCGACATCATCGACGTCGACGGCCCCGTCATGCCCAACTGGGCATGGTCCGGCTACCTGCAGCCGCTCGACCTCTCCGAAGGTGCCCTCGACGGCTTCCTGCCCGGCGCGATCGGCGTCTGGGACGACGAAGTCTACTCCGTCGGCCTGTGGGACGCCGCCGTCGCGATGTACGCGCGCGCCTCGGTGCTCGAGGAATACGACATCCGCATCCCCACGCTCGAAGATCCGTGGGACTTCGACGAGTTCGAGTCCATCCTCGCCACGCTCGACGCCAGCGGCGAGTTCGAGTACGCGCTCGACCTCGGCATGGCCTGGACCGGCGAGTGGTACCCGTACGCATTCAGCCCCTTCCTGCAGAGCTTCGGCGGCGACATGATCGACCGCGACACCTTCCTCACGGCCGAGGAAGCGCTCAACGGCGAGGAAGCGGTCCGCTTCGGCGAGTGGTGGCAGAGCCTCTTCGATCGCGGCTACGTGCCCGGCACCTCGCAGGACGGCGCCGACCGTGACACCGGCTTCATCGACGGCCGCTACGCCCTGCAGTGGAACGGCAACTGGGCCGGCGTCGCCACGCTCGAGGAAGTCGGCGACGACCTCCTGTTCCTGCCCGCCCCCGACTTCGGCAACGGTCCGACCATCGGTGCCGCCTCGTGGCAGTTCGCCGTCTCCGAAGGCAGCGAGCACCCCGAGGGCGCCAACGCCTTCATCGAGTTCGCGATCCAGGACCGCTACCTCGCGGCATTCTCCGACGGGATCGGCCTGATCCCCGCCACCGCCAGCGCGGCCGCGATGTCCCAGAACTACAGCGAAGGCGGACCGCTCGAGGTCTTCTTCGGCCTCTCCGAGGCGCAGGCGCTCATCCGTCCGCCCACACCCGGCTACCCGGTGATGGCGCTCGTGTTCGAGAAGGCGCTCGCCGACATCGCCAACGGCGCCGACGTGATCGACACGCTCGACGCGGCCGTCGACGAGATCGACGCCGACATCGAGAACAACGGCGGCTACGGCTTCTCCGACTGAGCCGCGGCCCCGCCGCACGACCCCGAGGGCGAGCGATCTCGCTCGCCCTCCCCTATCTTCGTATCGAACCCGAGGAGGCGACGTCCGTGCTCCGATTCCGCCCCACCGATCCGCGCCCCCCGCGCCGTCCGCGCCGTGGCTAGCGCTTCGACCGTCGACCGCGCCGAGGTCGGCGCCACGCCGCCGCCGCGGGGGCGCGCCGAGGCGCTGTCCGGCTGGCTCATGGCGGCGCCGGCGATCGCCCTCCTGTTCACCTTCCTGATCCTCCCCTTCCTGCTCGCCTTCGGGCTCTCGTTCACCAACCAGCGCCTGATCTCGCCGAACCCGACGGAGTTCGTCGGGATGCGCAACTTCAAGCGCATGCTGACCGTGCAGACGCTCGTGATCGAACCGGTCACCGATCCGGACACGGGCGAGGCCGTGCGCGACGACGACGGCCGCCTCGAGTACCCCCGCCTGCGCACGTTCACGCGCAACAACCCCGACTTCCCGCGCCTCGACGGCCTCCGGGAGTTCGCGGGCTTCCCCATCGGCGGCGGCAATCGCCTCGTGATCCTCGCCAGCGACGTCGTGTTCCTCAAGGCGCTGTTCAACACGATCCTGTTCGTCCTGGTGGTCGCGCCGCTGCAGGCCGGCTTCGCCCTGCTGCTCGCGCTGCTGATCAACCGGCCACTGCCGGGCGTGAACATCTTCCGCACCATCTATTTCATCCCCGTGGTCATCTCGCTCGTCGTGGTGTCGTTCCTGTGGCGCTTCATCTACGACGGGCAGAACGGCCTCCTCAACTCGCTGCTCGGGGCGGTCACCTTCGGAGCCTTCGAGCCGGTCGACTGGCTCGGCAACGCGGCCACGGCGTTGCCCGCGATCATGGCGATGTCGATCTGGCAAGGGGTCGGCTTCCACATGGTGATCTGGCTCTCCGGGTTGCAGACGATCCCCGGCGTGCTCTACGAGGCGGCCGACATCTCGGGCGCCAACGGCTGGCAGAAGTTCCGCTTCGTCACGTGGCCCATGCTGCGCGGAACGGCCGTGTTGATCCTGGTCGTCATCACGATGCAGGGCTTCGGCCTGTTCGCCCAGGTCGACGTGATGACCCGCGGCGGACCGCGCGACGCCACCCAGTCGCTCGTCTACCAGGCGGTGCAGCGCGGTTTCGACCGGCAGGACATCGCCGGAGGTTCGGCGATCTCGGTCATCCTGTTCCTGCTCGTGCTGGCGATCACCCTCGTCCAGCGGTACGTCACCCGGGAGGATCCCTCATGAGTCGCGTGTCCGCCACGACCGTCCAGGGGCGCGGCCGCTACCTCGCCATGGCCGGGCGCTACGCCCTGCTGATCGCGATCGCCCTGATCTTCGTATTCCCGATCGTGTTCATGGTCGTCTCGTCGCTCAAGCCCGACCTCCAGCTCCTGCGCGACACCGCGTCGATCCGCGCCTTCCTCCCGGTCGGCGACATCTCGCTGCAGAACTACCGCGACGCCTTCGATCGCGTCCCCATCCTGCGCTTCCTGTTCAACTCCGTGTTCGTGACGGTGGTGACCGTCGCCTTCGGTCTGTTCTTCACGTCGATGGCGGGCTTCGCCTTCGCCGTCCCCCGCTGGCGCGGCCGAAGCATCGCCCTCGCGGTGATCATCGCGACGCTGATCGTGCCGTTCGAGACCATCGCCATCCCGCTGCTGCTCATCGTGAACAACCTGCCGTGGATCGGCCTCGAGGGCTTCAGCGTCGGCTGGCTGAACAGCTACCACGTGCAGATCGTGCCCTTCATCGCCGACGCCCTGTCGATCTACCTGTTCACGACGTTCTTCCGAGATCTTCCCGACGAGCTGGTCGAAGCCGCACGCATCGACGGTGCGAACTGGTGGCAGATCTACCTGCGGGTCTTCGTACCCATCTCGGGTCCGGTCTTCGCGACCGCCGCCATCCTGAAATTCCTGGCCATGTACAACCAGTACCTGTGGCCGCTGATGACGGCCCAGGGCGAGGAATTCCGGCCCGTGCTCGTGGGATTGCAGTACTTCTTCCAGCTCGACATCGCCTGGGGCGAGATCATGGCCTACCTGACGATCATCACGCTGCCCGTGCTGATCTTCTACCTGTCGCTGCAGCGCGCCTTCATCGAGAGCATCGCGGCGTCGGGCGTCAAGGGCTGAGGCCCGCCCTCCGCAGCCAACCCTCCGACGCGTTCCCGCAGGAGACCCGATCCATGTCCGACAGCCCCGACGCGAACCCGCCGTACATCCCACGCCCGGACGTCGGCGAGATCCAAGCCGTCCCCTCCGAGCCGCGCCCGGTCGTCGACCCGCTCCGGCCCCGCTTCCACGTCACGGCGCCGAAGGGGTGGCTCAACGACCCCAACGGCCTGTTCCAGCGGGACGGCGAAACGCACCTTTTCTATCAGCACAACCCGCACGCCGCCGAGTGGGGGCCGCCGTCGTGGGCGCACGTGGTCAGCGACGACCTGGTCGTCTGGACGCGGCGCCCCCTCGCGCTCGAGCCGGACGCCCCGCCCCAGGACGACGGCGGCTGCTGGTCGGGCTGCGCCGTCGACGACGACGGCACGCCTACGCTGCTCTACACGGGCGTCAAGGACGGCGAGCAGACCACCTGCCTCGCCTTCGGCGACGCCTCGCTCGACCGCTGGACGAAGCACGAGAACAACCCCGTGCAGCGCACGCCGCGCGACCTGGGCATCACCCAGTCCTCGTTCCGCGACCCCTTCGTGTGGCGGGACGGCGACGGGTGGCTCATGGTCATCGGCGTGTCGATCGACGACCGCGGCGAGGTGCTGCTCTACCGCTCCGACGACCTGCGCGACTGGAGCTTCGTCTCCCGCCTCCTCGCGCCCGAGGACCGCGACCGCTGGCCCGA
>CBDUCW010000084.1:0-8722 GCA_965365745.1 uncultured Trueperaceae bacterium | reverse complement strand
GGGAACTGGATCTTCGCCATCGGCGGGAATCCGGAAGCGGCCCGCAACGCTGGCGTCCCCGTCGAGCGCGTGCGGATCATCCTGTTCATGATCACGGCGCTGTGCGCGACCGTCCTCGCGCTGCTGCAGGTGTTCGACCTGGGCTCGGCCGACGTCACGCGCGGCAACCTCAAGGAGTTCGAAGCGATCATCGTCGCGGTCATCGGCGGCACGCTGCTCACCGGCGGCTACGGCGCCGCGATCGGCTCGGTGTTCGGGGCGCTGATCTTCGGCATGACCCAGCAGGGCATCTTCATCGCCCAGTGGAACACCGACTGGTTCCGGGTGTTCCTCGGCGGCCTGCTGCTGATCGCGGTCGTGTTCAACAACTACATCCGCACGCGCGCCACGGAATCGAAGTAGGGAGGGGCTGCCAATGGCTCCAATCGTCGAACTCCGCGACGTCGTCAAGACCTTCGGCCAGGTCATCGCTCTCAACGGGGTCTCGATGGCCGTCGAGCGCGGTCAGGTCATGTGCCTCCTTGGCGACAACGGCGCGGGCAAATCCACCCTCATCAAGACGCTCTCGGGCGTGCACAAGCCGACGACCGGTCAGATCCTGATGGACGGAGCGCCGGTCGAGTTCAACAGCCCCCGCGACGCCCAGAAGGCCGGCGTCGCCACCGTGCACCAACACCTCGCCATCCAGCCGCTCATGAGCGTCGCCCGGAACTTCTTCCTCGGTCGCGAACCGACCAAGGGCTGGGGTCCGTTCGCGCGCTTCGACATCGACATGGCGAACCGCGTCGCGGTCGACGAGATGGCCAAGATGGGCATCGACGTACGCGACCCGAATCAGGCCGTCGGCACGATGTCCGGCGGCGAGCGCCAGTGCGTGGCCATCAGCCGGGCCGTGTACTTCGGCGCGAAGGTGCTGATCCTCGACGAGCCCACCGCCGCGCTCGGCGTCAAGCAGGCCGGCGTGGTCCTGCGGTACATCGCCCAGGCCAAGGCCAAGGGGCTCGCCGTCATCTTCATCACCCACAACGTGCACCACGCCTACCCCGTAGGCGACGCCTTCACGATCCTCAAGCGGGGGAAGTCCTACGGCACCTTCGCGAAGTCCGAGGTGTCACGCGAAGAGGTGCTCGGCATGATGGCCGGGACCGAGGAGCTCGACGCGCTCGAAGCCGAACTCGAGGAGTTCGCGCGCAGCGACGAAGCTGCCGCCCAGGGCGCCGCCTCGAGCTACGAAGCCACGGCCGCGGCCGAGAAAGCCCTCGCATCGGAACTCAAGCGCGAGACCGAACGGCTGGAGCGCGACACCCAAACCCCCCGCGACGACGCGCACTGAGCGCCCCCGGAGGACTCCCCCGACCATGCGCATCTTCCTGACCGGCGGCAGCGGTCTGCTGGGCGGCAACGTGATTCGCGTCGCACACGAGCGCGGCCATCAGGTGTTCGCCGCCCTCCACCGGAACCGCCTTCCGGAGCGACTCGGGGTCGACCAGGCCGTCGTCGACCTGATCGACGCATCGAGCGTCGCTGCGGCGCTCGATGCGGCCCAGGCCGAGGCGATCGTCCACTGCGCGTACCTCCCGGGGCTCGAGCGGATCGACACCCAGCGGGACCTCGCCTGGCGGGCGATGGTCGACGCCACCCGCACGCTCGCGCGCGCCGCGGCCGACCGCGACCTCCCCCTCGTGTTCGTCTCGACCGACTTCGTGTTCGACGGCGTCGACGCGCCGTTCACGGAGTCGACGCCCCCGAATCCGGTCAACCACTACGGCGTGCTGAAGGTCATCGGCGAAACGATCGTTCGCACGATCAGCGAACGCAACCTCGTCGCCCGCGTAGCCGGCGTGTTCGGCGTGACGTGGGCCGATCCCGACCGCAGCGGTCACCAGGACCGGGGCTTCGGGTTCCTGGTCAACGAGACCGTCGCCAACCTCCGCGCGGGGCGCCCCTACACCGTCTGGACCGAAGGCGTCACCCTCAACGAGCGCGCCACCCCCACGCTGGCGAGCGACGCTGCCACCACCTTGCTCGCGCTGCTCGAACGGGGAGCCAGCGGGACGTGGCACTGCGTTGGCAGCGAGCACGCCGACCGCGTCGCCCTCGCGCGGGCCGCGGCACGGGCCTTCGATCTGGCTCCCGACATGGTCCGGACCGGGCCGGTTCCGGCCGATCTGGTCGCCGTGGGCGCGCAGCTCCGCATCCCGCAGGACACGCGCCTCGACGCGCGCGCCACCTTTGCCGCCGCCGGCCGCGAAGGCTTCGATCTCGATACTGCCCTGGCCGTCTATCGACGGCAGACCGAAACCGCGAGGGCGGCGTGAGCGGCGCCCTGAACGTCGCCCTCCTCGGCGCGGGCCGGATGGCGCGCACGCATGCCGCGGTGCTGCGTACGCTCCACGAGGTTCGCATCCGAGCCGTCGTCGACCCCATCCGCGCGAGCGCCAAGGCCGTCGCCGACGAGCTCGGCGCCGACGTTCGCGACCTCGACGCGGTCCTCGGCGACGACGCGATCGACGCGGTCTTCATCACCACCCCCACGCCGACCCACGCCGACCTCATCGCCCGCGCAGCCCGCGCCGGCAAAGCGATCTTCGTCGAGAAGCCTGTCGCCGACACGCTCGAAGCCGCCGCCGAGGTCGTTCGGATCGTCGAGGAGGCCGGCGTTCCGTGCCAGGTCGGCTTCCAACGCCGCTACGATCCCGCCTACCAGGAGGTCAAGCGTCGCATCGACGCCGGCGAACTCGGCCGCATCGAGAACTTCCGGGCCGTCAGCCGCGACCCAGCGCCGCCGGCGATCGAGTTCCTCGAGACGTCCGGTGGCCTGCTCGTCGACATGGGCATCCACGACTTCGACACCGCCCGCTACTTCTGCGGAGAGGTCCGCGAGGTGTACGCGATCGGCGCGGCGATCCGCGACGAGCGCCTCGCCGAGCGCGGCCTGTTCGACCTGGCCGTAGCGACGATCCGCTTCGAGAACGGCGCGATCGGCACCGTCGAGAACGCGCTCAACACGTCCTACGGCTACGAGATCGTCGCCGACGTGCTCGGCGTGGCGGGCAAGTACCACCTCGAGAAGTCGAATCGCCTCAACCTCGAGGTGTGGGACGGCGCCGGTGTGCACCACGACTACCCGCAGTACTTCGACGACCGCTTCGCCGAGGCCTACGCCGCCGAGGTGGTCGCCTTCGCCCGCAACGTGCAGAACGGGACGCCCGTCACGCCCGACGCATCCGACGCCC
The DNA here is from genome assembly GCA_965365745.1 of uncultured Trueperaceae bacterium. Taxonomy (GTDB): domain Bacteria; phylum Deinococcota; class Deinococci; order Deinococcales; family Trueperaceae; genus CBDUCW01. The sequence goes on along the minus strand of CBDUCW010000084.1, from coordinate 5,486 downwards.
TCGAGAGCTCGCGCCTCGCCCTCGCCGCCCAACACGCGCTCGAGACCGGCCAGGTCGTCGACGTCGCCAGCTTCGGAAGGACTTCCACGCCATGACCACCCGCTCCACCCAGCGACTCACCGTCGCGCAGGCGTTGGTCCGGTTCCTCGCCGTCCAGTACAGCGAACTCGACGGCGAGCGCCAGCGCCTCATCCCCGGCGTCTGGGGCATCTTCGGACACGGAAACGTCGCCGGCCTCGGTCAGGCCCTCGAGCAGCTCGGCGACGACGTCGACCTCCCCCTCTACCGCCCCCAGAACGAGCAGGCGCAGGTCCACCTCGCCGCCGCCTACGCCCGCCACCGCGACCGACTCGCGACCTTCGCCTGCACGGCGTCGGTGGGCCCGGGCTCGGCGAACATGGTGACCGGCGCGGCGCTGGCGACGGTCAACCGGCTGCCGGTTCTGCTGCTGCCGTCCGACTTCTTCGCGAACCGCATCCCCGACCCCGTGCTGCAGCAGGTCGAGCACCCCACCGAGCACGACCTGTCGGTGAACGACATCTTCCGTCCCGTCAGCCGCTTCTACACGCGCATCTCGCGCCCGGAGCAGCTGCTGCACGCCCTCCCCGAGGCGATGCGCGTGCTCACCGATCCGGCCGAGACCGGCGCCGTGACGATCAGCCTGCCCGAGGACGTGCAGGCCGAAGCCTACGACTGGCCGACCGCGCTGTTCGAACCGCGCACGTGGCGCGTGCGGCGGCCGCCCCCCGAGGCCGACGCCGTCGCCGCGGCCGCCGACGCGCTGGCCGCGGCCCGCGCACCGTTGATCGTGGCGGGCGGCGGCGTGAAGTACAGCCGCGCGACCGAGGCGCTGCGCGTCTTCGCCGAGCGCTTCGGGATCCCCGTGAGCGAAACGCAGGCCGGTCGCGGCGTGCTCCGCTGGGATCACCCGATGGCGGTCGGGCCGGTGGGCGCGATCGGCGGCACGGCCGCGAACACGTTGGCCGAGGAGGCCGACGTCGTCGTGGCGATCGGCACGCGGCTCGCCGACTTCACGACCGGCTCGAAGAGCGCCTTCCCGGCCGACGCCACCGTGATCGGCCTGAACGTCAACCCGATGGACGCCCACAAGCTGCACGCGCTGCCGCTCACGGCGGACGCCCGCCACGGGCTCGAGGCCCTGGCTTCGGCCCTCGCCGACCGCGGCGTCGGGGCCGACGAGAATCGCCGCGAGCGCATCGCCGGCCTCAAGCAGGCCTGGGACGCGATCGTGGACGACGTCATCGCCGTCGACGAACCCGACGACCTCGCCCAGGGCGAGGTGCTCGGCATGATCAACGAGGTCTTCGGCGGCGACGCCGTGGTGATCAACGCGGCCGGCTCGGTCCCCGGCGACATCATCAAGTTGTGGCGCCCCACCGATCCGCGCGGCTACCACATCGAGTACGGGTTCTCGTGCATGGGCTACGAGATCCCGGCCGGCATCGGCGTGCGCCTCGCGGAGGCCGACCCGACCCGAAGCATCGTCACGCTCATCGGGGACGGCAGCTACCTCATGCTCAACAGCGAGATCGTCACCGCCGTCGCCGAGGGGATCGACCTGACGCTCGTGGTCATCGACAACCACGGCTTCCAATCGATCCACGGTCTGCAGCGAAGCTGCGGATCGCCGACCTTCGGCGTGGAGCTGCGCCGCCGCGACCCCGCGTCGGGCCGGCTCGACGGCGCCTACGTCCCCGTCGACTTCGCCGCCCACGCGCGGGCGATGGGCGCGGAGGCCCGCTTCGCCGACACGGCCGAGGGGGCGCGCGCCGCCCTCGCCGCCGCGCGGGATGCCGGCGGCGTCCAGGTGGTCGTGATCGAGGTCAATCCCGAGAAGCGCGTCGGCGGCTACGCCTTCGGCGGCTGGTGGGACGTCCCCATCGCCGAGGTCAGCGACCAGGCGAGCGTTCGTGAGGCGCGCGAGTCCTACGAAGCCGGACGCCGCGAGCGGCAGGTGCCGTTCCGGTGACCGCCCCGCTCGGGTTCGGCGTCATCGGGGCCGGCCGCATCGGCGCGCTCCACGCGCGCCATCTCGCCGGCGCCGTCGACCACGCCCGCCTGGTCGCCGTGTTCGACGCCGACGCGAGCGCCGCCGAGGGCGCGGCCTTCGGCGGGGCCGCGGTGGCCGCGTCGGTCGGCGAGGTGCTGGCCCGCGCCGACGTCGACGCGGTCGTCATCGCCTCGCCCACCCCGCTGCACGCCGAGCACATCGGCGCGGCGGCCGAGGCCGGCGTGCACGTGTTCTGCGAAAAGCCCGTCGCGCTCGACCTGCCGACGACGCGGCGCGCGATGGAGGCGGTCGAACGAGCCGGCATCGCCTTCCAGATCGGCTTCAACCGGCGCTTCGACCCGGCCTTCGGCGAGCTCGGCCGCGCCGTCCGCGCCGGCGAGCTCGGCGCACCGGAGATGCTGCGCAGCCTCTCGTCCGATCCGGCCCCGCCGCCCGAGAGCTACGTGGCCGTGTCGGGCGGGATCTACCTCGATTCGGCGATCCACGACCTCGATCTCGCCCGGTGGATCCTCGGCGACGTGCGGCGCGTCACGGCGGTCGGCCGGGTGCTGGTGGCCGACTACATCGGCGAGCACGACGACGTGGACACGAGCGTGGTGACGCTCGAGTTCGAGAGCGGCGCCCTCGGCGTGGTCCAGAACACGCGCCGCACCGTGTACGGCTACGACCTCCGGCTCGAGGTGCACGGCGAGCGGGGCAAGCTCGTCGCCGAGGACGCCCGTACGCCGAAGGTCTGGCGCTTCGACGAAGACGGCATCGGCGCGGGGCACGTCCACTACTTCCTGGAACGGTTCCGCGACGCCTACCGCGACGAGCTGCAGGCCTTCGTCGACGCCGTGCGCGCCGACCGACCGCCGTCGCCCGGTCCCGCGGACGCGATCGAATCGCTGCGCCTCGCGCTCGCCGCCCGCACGAGTCGGGCGCAGGGCGTACCCGTCGCACTCGCCGACTTCGAGCCGGAGGGAGAGACCCCATGAAGCTCGCCAACGCCCCCTGCTCCTGGGGCACGATCGAGAACACGGCCGGCGTCCGCATCGGCTACCGGCAGATGCTCGACGAAGTTTCGGCCACGGGGTACGCGGGCACCGAGCTGGGCGATCTCGGCTTCATGCCGACCGATCCCGAGGCGCTGCGCGACGAGCTCGGCGCGCGCGGGCTCGAGCTGGTGGGTTCGTGGGTCACGGTGCGTCTCTACGACGCCGCGTTCCACGACGAAGGCGTCGAGCGCGCCCTTGCGGTCGCCCGTCTGCTCCGCGAGGTCGGCGGCGAGGGCGCGGTCGTCAACGTCGGCGACGACCACTCCACGGTGCCGACGCGAACGCGCAAGGCCGGCCGGATCACGCCCGATCACGGCCTCGACGACGCCGGCATGGACGTGGTGGCCCGCGGCGTCGAACGCGTGGCGCGGGCCGTGCGCGACGAGACCGGACTGCGCACCGGCCTCCATCACCACGGCGCCACCTACGTCGAGACGCCGCTCGAGGTCGAACGCTTCATGACCCGCACCGATCCCGACCTCGTGCACCTGTGCTTCGACAGCGGGCACTGGGCGCTCGGCGGCGGCGATCCGATCGCGGGGCTGGATCGCTGGTACGACCGCATCCAGCTCGTGCACGCCAAGGACTTCGACCCCGGCGTCGTGGCCCGAGCCGACGACGAAGGGTGGGGATACCCCGAGCTGATCGAGCACGGCGTGTTCCCCGAACTCGGTCGCGGTACGGTCGACTTCGAGGGCCTCGTCGAGGCGCTCGAGCAGCGCGGCTACGACGGCTGGATCGTCGTCGAGCAGGACGTGCTCCCCGGCCTCGGCAGCCCCAAGGCCAGCGCCCAACGCAACCGCGACTACCTGGCGTCGCTCGGCATCTGACCGTTCGCGCGGCCCGCACCCCGGCCGTCGGCGGGTCCCGCCCCGCACGCCGCCCGTCGGAGGATCCGCCTCCGCCGTCGAGCCACCACCGCCTCCAAGGAGGAGCCCATGCCCGACACCCCCACCCCGCTCCGCAACTACGTCGGGGGCGAATGGACGCGCTCGCGTGCGTCCGAGCGCGCCCCCGTGCGCAATCCCGCGTCGGGGGAGGTGATCGCCGAGGTCCCCCTGACGCCCGGCGAAGAGGTCGATCGGGCGATCGAGGCGGCCGCGGAGGCACATCGCGACTGGCGCGAGACCCCCGTCGTGGACCGCATCCAGCCGCTGTTCCGCCTCAAGATGCTGCTCGAGGAGCGGCTCGACGACTTCGGCCGCACGATCACCAACGAGTGCGGCAAGACGTTCAAGGAGTCCGTGGGCGAGATGCGCCGCGGGATCGAGAACGTCGAGGTCGCCTGCGGCACGCCGATACTGATGCAGGGCTACAACAACGAAGACATCGCCCGCGGCATCGACGAGCACATGATCCGGCAGCCGCTCGGGGTGGTGGCGGCGATCACGCCGTTCAACTTCCCCGGCATGATCCCCCTGTGGTTCCTGCCGTACGCGGTGGCCACCGGGAACTGCTTCGTGCTCAAGCCTTCCGAGCGCGTGCCGATGACGACGCAGCTGCTCTTCGAACTGATCGACGAGGCGGGCTTCCCGCCCGGCGTGGTCTCGCTCGTCAACGGCGGGAAGCCGACCGTCGACGCCCTGCTCGATCACCCCGACGTCCGGGCACTGAGCTTCGTCGGCTCGACGCCGGTGGCGAAGTACGTCTACCGACGCGCGACGGCCAACGGAAAGCGTGCCCAGTGCCAGGGCGGCGCCAAGAACCCGGCCGTGATCCTGCCCGACGCCGACATGGACCTCGGGACGCGCATCCTCGCCGACAGCGCGTTCGGCTGCGCCGGCCAGCGCTGCCTGGCGACCAGCGTCGCGATCACCGTGGGCGAGGCCAGGGAGTCGTTCACGGAGCGGATCGTCGCCGACGCGAGCGAGCGCACCGTCGGCTACGGCCTCGACGACGGCGTGCAGATGGGCCCGGTGATCAGCGCCGAGAGCCGCACCCGAATCGAGGGGTTGATCGACACCGGGGCCTCCGAGGGCGCCGACGTGCTCGTGGACGGGCGCGGTCGAAGCGTGGACGGCTTCGCCGATGGGTACTTCCTGCATCCCACGGTCGTGAGCGACGTTCGGCCCGGCACCACGCTCGCCAGCACCGAGGTGTTCGGCCCCGTGCTCAGCATGATGCACGCCGACACGATCGACGAGGCGATCGACATGGTCAACGATCGCGCCTTCGGCAACCAGGCCTGCCTGTTCACGAGCTCCGGCGCCGCCGCGCGCGCCTTCCGGCACCGCGTTCGCGCCGGCAACATCGGGATCAACATCCTGGCGAACTTCCTGGACGAGTATCTCACCCAGGATCTGCCGAACTCGCCGATACTCGATTCAGCCGGTACCGGCGCTGAGGACGGGCAATTCGATTATCGCCTGTTCAATACGTTCAACTACTTCAACGGACCGTTCAGCGCCACGTTGCGG
>CBDUCW010000083.1:0-8754 GCA_965365745.1 uncultured Trueperaceae bacterium | reverse complement strand
GCCGAAGAACGCCGACGGACTCGTCACCACGTAGGCGACGCGCGCCCCGACCAATCCGGCGATCATCAGCCACGGGCCCATGTCGAGCAGCCGATCGGGATCGAGGTCGCGCGCCGCTGCCCAGCGGAGCGACCAGAGGGCGCCCAGGAACACGCCGAGCGCGATGAGGAAGCCGTACCAGCGGATGGCGAGCGGGCCGAGTTGAACGAGGATGGGATCCATGACGGGGCTCCAAGAACGTGCGGCGGGGCGCGGCGCGAACCGGCCGAGGGGGGCGAAGCGGGTCGAGGCGGGCCCCGTCGATGGCCGCCCCTACGAGACGAAACGGGCCGCGGCGGCGACGGGGGCCAAACGGGCCGAGTATACCGGCCCGCTCGCCGATCCGGAGCGCGGGCGCCGGGGGGCCGAACGCCGGCTAGCCGCCGACGAGCCGAGGGAACACGAACACGGCCATGGCGACGAGGATCGCCACCTTGGCGAGCACACCGCCGAGGGTCCCGACGAAGGCGCCGACGCCGGCACGCCACGCCTCGGACGGCTCGCGTCCGGCCAGCAGCTCGAACAGCACCGCCCCGCCCAGCGCCCCGGGGAATACGCCCCACGGGGGCAGCACGACGAGACCCACGAGCGAGCCCACGATGCCGCCCCACACCCCGGCCCTGCGTGCGCCGTACCGCCGCGCCCCGATCGCACCGGCGGCGAAGTCGACCACCTGGGCGAGTACCACGAGGACGACGACGCCGATGACTCCGTCGAGGCCGAAGCGCTCGAAGCCGACGATCCATCCGGCCGCCAGCACCACGGCTCCGGCCAGCGGCACGCCCGGCAGCACCGGAAGGGCCACGCCGGCGAGCCCGACGAGGAGCCCGAGGCTCGCGACGACGACGGCCGCGACGGTCGTCCAGGCCATCGGCTCAGTCGGGCGTGCTCGTCGCGGGGCTGCTCTGGAGCACGCGCACCGCGGCGGCCACGGCCTCGCGGGCGGCGCCGAGCGTCACGGCGACCCCGGCGGCGTCCCCGGGGGCGTTGACGATCAGCGTCCCGCTGCGCACGCCGGCGGTGCCGCGCCACTGGGACGCGGCCACCGCGTCGCGCTCGAGCCAGGCGGCACGCATCAGCTGGTCGAGTCCGGGGACCACCCGCTCGACGACGTCGGCGGTCGCTTCGGGCGTACGGTCGCGAAGCTCGAGCCCGACGCCGCCGGTGGTCACGACGAGGTCGGCGTGGTCGCTGTCGGCCCAGATCCGCAGCTGCGCGCGGATGCGGGCCTGTTCGCAGGGGACGACGGCGTGGTCGACCTCCTCGAAGTCGCCCCCGGCCAGCGTCGAGCGGAGCGCGTCGAGGGCCGCGCTCGCCGCGGACGAGGGCTGCGGCGCGTCCGCACCGCGGGGGGCGCCGGGGGGGCCGTCGCTCACCGTCAGGATGGCGGTTCGGATCATGCTCGATGCTACCGCGGCGCCGGCGTGTTCGGCGTGCTTCGCTGCGGTTCGACCTCGCACGGTACGGTAGACCCGTTTTGTTACGTCCATCACGCCGCTCGAGCCTGCGGGACCGACCGGGAGGTCAGGGTTGTGAACATCCACGAGTACCAAGCCAAGAAACTGATGAAGGCGCGGGGCATCCCCGTGCCCCAGGGCCGCGTGGCCACGACGCCCAGCGAGGCGGCCAGCGCGGCGCGCGAGCTGATCGACGCCACCGGCAACCCGGTGGTCGTGGTCAAGGCCCAGATCCACGCCGGCGGGCGCGGCAAGGGGCACTTCGCCGACGACCCCGACGTCTCCGGCGTCAACGTCGTCACGGTCGGGATCGAGGAGGGTCCGGCCGCCGCGGCGAACGCGGTCCGTGAGCTCGCCAAGAAGATGCTCGGCGGCACGCTCGTCACGGTGCAGACCGGGGCCGACGGCAAGGTGGTGCACCGCATCTACGTCGAGCAGGGGATCGACATCGCCGACGAGCTCTACCTCGGCGTCGTGCTCGACCGCTCGCTCGGCCGCAACGTGGTCATGGCATCGACCGAGGGCGGGGTCGAGATCGAAACCGTCGCCGACGAGACGCCCGAGAAGATCCTGCGCCAGGTGATCGATCCGGCGGTCGGCTTCCTGCCGTTCCAGGCCCACGCGCTCGCCTGGGGGCTGGGGCTGCGCGGCGACGCCTACAAGAACGGCCGCCGCTTCATCGCGGCGCTGGCCAAGGCCGCGGTCGAGCTCGACACCGACCTCGTCGAGATCAACCCGCTCGTGGTCACCACCGGCGGCGATGTCATGGCGCTCGACGGGAAGATGTCGATCGACAACAACGCCCTGTTCCGCCACAAGGACCTCGCCGAGCTCCGCGACCTGTCCGAAGAGGACCCGTCGGAGGTCGAGGCCTCGGAGTACGACCTGAGCTTCATCAAGCTCGACGGAAGCATCGGCTGCCTCGTCAACGGCGCCGGCCTGGCCATGGCGACGATGGACACGATCAAGGAGGTCGGCGGCGAGCCGGCGAACTTCCTCGACGTCGGCGGCAGCGCCACGGCCGAGAACGTCACCGCGGCCTTCAAGATCATCACCAAGGACCCCAACGTGAAGGGGATCTTCGTCAACATCTTCGGCGGCATCATGCGCTGCGACGTCATCGCCGAGGGGGTCGTCGAGGCGGTCCGGCAGACCGGCCTCGAGGTCCCGCTCGTCGTGCGGCTCGAGGGGACGAACGTCGATCTCGGCCGCGAGATCCTCGATTCGTCGGGGCTCAACGTCGTCAGCGCCGAGAGCATGAAGGCGGGCGCCGAAACCATCGTCGACCTCGCTTCGGGAGGTACCGCATGAGCGTCCTCGTCGGAACCGACACCAAGCTGCTGGTGCAGGGCATCGGCGGCGCCGGGAGTTTCCACGCCGAGAAGTCGATCGCCTACGGCACGAACGTCGTCGCCGCCACGCACCCGCGTCGCGCCGGCGAGGTCGAGCACTTCGAGGGCGAGACCGACCCCAGCGGCGTGCCGGGTCGGCCCGCGACGTACGACGTCGACGTGCCGATCTTCGCGACCGCCCACGATGCCGTCCGCGAGACCGGCGCCAACACGAGCGTCGTGTTCGTGCCGGCGCCCTTCGCCGCCGACGCCATCATGGAGGCCGCCGACGCCGGCATCGAGCTGATCATCTGCATCACCGAGCACATCCCGATCGCCGACATGGTCAAGGTCAAGCGCTACCTCGAAGGCAAGGACGTCCGCCTGGTCGGGCCCAACTGCCCCGGCGTGATCACCCCGCAGGCCTGCCGCATCGGCATCATGCCCGGCTACATCCACAAGCCCGGACGCATCGGCGTCGTCAGCCGCTCCGGCACGCTCACCTACGAAGCGGTCAAGCAGCTGAGCGACAACGGCCTGGGCCAGTCCACCGCCGTCGGCATCGGCGGCGACCCCGTCAACGGCACGAACTTCGTCGACGTCCTCGAGCTGTTCGCGGCCGACCCCGAGACCGAAGGCGTGATGTTCATCGGGGAGATCGGCGGCAGCGCCGAAGAGGAGGCCGCGGCCTGGATCGAGGCGAACCTGGACAAGCCGGTCGCCGCCTTCATCGCGGGCGTCACCGCGCCTCCGGGCAAGCGCATGGGCCACGCCGGAGCGATCATCTCGGGCGGCAAGGGCACGGCCGACGACAAGATCGCGGCGCTCGAGCGCGCCGGCGCCGTGGTGGCGCCGACCCCGTCCGACATGGGCTCGGCGATGATGCGGGCCATGAAGGCCGCCGGCCTGGCCTGAGGGCCCCATGGCGACGCTCCTCGATCCCCCAGCGACGCGCCGCGGCGACGCCGCGGACGACTACCACGGCACCCGGGTCGCCGACCCCTACCGCTGGCTCGAGGCCCCGGCCGACACGCCGGAGGTCCGGGCCTGGATCGAGGCCCAGAACGCCCATGCGGATGCCTACCTGCGCGAACTCCCGGGGCGCGCGCGTCTGCGGGACCGGCTGACCGAGATCTGGCGCCGGCCCACGGCCGGGGTTCCGTTCCGCGAGGGGGGGCGCTGGTTCCAGTTCCGCAACCGCGGCGATCAGGACCAGGACGTGCTCTACGTCTCGGAGCCGGACGCCGACGACCCCTCCGAGGCCGACCGCGCCCTCCTCGATCCCAACCTCCTGAGCGACGACGGGACCGCTGCCCTGACCGGCCTCGCCGTCTCCCCCGACGGGTCGCTCGTCGCCTACGCGATCTCCGAGGGCGGCAGCGACTGGAAGACGTGGCGGGTGCGCGACGTCGCCACCGGCACCGACCGCGACGACGTCGTGCCTTGGTCGAAGTTCGGAGGCGCCGTGTGGCTGCCGGACGGCCGCGCTTTCCTCTACGTCGCCTACCCGGCTCCGGGCGCGACCGAGACCTACACCGAGGCGAATCGCGCCCCCCGGATCGCGCTGCACCGCCTGGGCACGCCGGCGGCGCACGACGCGACGGTCCTGACCCGACCCGACGAACCCGATTGGCTGCTGTGGCCGGAGCGCAGCGACGACGGGCGCTGGCTGTTCGTGCACGTCGCGCGCGGCACCGATCCCGCGAACCAGCTGTGGGCGCGGCCGCTGGACGCCGCCGACTGGAGCGATCTCGGGCTCGAGACCGACTTCCAGCCGATCCAGCCCGGCTTCGACGGCCGGACCGTCCCCGTCGGCGTCGACGGCACCACCCTCGTCCTGCACACCGACGCAGGGGCCGAACGGGGCCGCATCGTGGCCACCGAGCTCCGCGATCCGACGTCCGCCGTCGGCGACGCGCCCGCTCCCGGATGGCGCGAGCTCGTGCCCGAGGGGCCCGACACGCTCGACGCAGCCGTGCTGCAGGGCGACGGTCTGGTGGTGGCGGTGCTCCACGACGCGCGCCACGTGCTGCGGCGCTACCGTCGCGGCGGCGACGGCAACGGCGATGACGGCGACGACGGCGCCTACGCCTTCGCCGGCGAGCTCGAGCTCCCCACCGTGGGGACCGTCGCCGAGCTCGGTCGGGACGACGCCAGCGACGCCGTCTTCTTCGCCTTCGGGAGCTTTCTCGTGCCACCGACGCCCTACCGGCTCGGTCCCGGCGACGCCCGGCCCGCGGCGCTCGAGGGCCCCGGCCTCGACCTCGGCGCGGATGCGTACGTGGTCGAACCTCGCCTCGCGACCTCGCGCGACGGCACGCGGGTCCCGCTGTTCGTGGTCCACCGGCGCGACCTCGTGCGCGACGGCGCCCGGCCCACGCTGCTCTACGGCTACGGCGGGTTCAACAGCCCGACGATTCCGTCCTTCCGGGCCCACTTCGTACCCTGGCTCGAGCAGGGGGGCGTGCTCGCGCTGGCCAGCCTGCGCGGCGGCGGCGAATACGGGCGCGCCTGGCACGACGGCGGCCGCCTGCGGAACAAGCAGAACGTCTTCGACGACGCCGTCGCCTGCGCCGAGGACCTCATGGCCGCCGGCATCACGAACCGCGACCGGCTCGCGGTGGAGGGCCGCAGCAACGGAGGATTGCTCGTGGGCGCGCTGCTGACGCAGCGGCCCGACCTGTTCGGGGCGGCGCACGCCGGGGTCGGCGTGCTCGACATGCTGCGCTACCACCGCTTCACGATCGGCTGGGCCTGGGCCAGCGACTACGGGCGCGCCGACGATCCCGCCATGTTCGAGGTGCTGCACGCCTACAGCCCGCTGCACAACGTGCGGCCCGACGTCAGCTATCCGCCGCTGATCCTGACCACCGGCGACCGCGACGACCGAGTGGTGCCGTCGCACTCGTTCAAGTTCGCGGCCGCGATGCAGGACGCGCAGGGCGGGGGCGCGCCGATCCTGTTGCGGGTCGAGACGCGTGGCGGCCACGGCGCCGGCAAGCCGCGCCGACTGGTGATCGAGGAGAGCGCCGACGTGCTCGCCTTCCTCGCCGACGCGGTGGGGCTCGAGGTCGCGTCGTGAGCGCGCTCCCCGAACTGCGCGCGCGGATCCTGGCCGAGGGGCGCAACCTGGGCGGCGGCATCCTCAAGGTCGACGGCTTCCTGAACCACCAACTCGACCCCGAACTCACCCTGGCGATGGGCCGGGCCTTCCGCGACCGGTTCGCCGCCGCCGGCGTGGACGGCGTCGACAAGATCGTCACCGCCGAGGTGTCGGGGATCGCTCCGGCGCTCGCCACGGGGGCGGCCTACGGCGTGCCGGTGGTCTACGCGCGCAAGAAGCGCCCGATCACGATGCCGGCCACGGTCTACGAGACCCAAGCGCCGTCGCACACCAAGGGCGGCGTCACGCGCCTGATCGTCAGCCCGGAGGTCCTGGGCTCCGGCGAGCGCGTCCTGCTGATCGACGACTTCCTGGCGCGCGGGCACACGGTGGCGGCCCTGGCCGAGCTCGTCGGCGTGGCCGGCGCCACCCTGCTCGGCATCGGTTGCGTGATCGAGAAGGCCTTCGAGCAGGGCCGCGAACGCCTCGCCGACCTCGACGTGCCGATCGTCACGCTCGCGGCCGTGACGGCGATGGACGACGACGGCATCCACGTGGCGCCCTGACCATGGCCGACGCGCCCTACCGCGGCCGCTTCGCGCCGTCGCCCACCGGGGCCCTGCACCTCGGCAACGCGCGCACGGCCCTGGCGGCGTGGCTGCGCGCCCGTTCCGAGCGGGGCCGCTTCGTGCTGCGCATCGAAGACCTCGACTCGGCGCGGAGCCGCGACGAACACGTCACCGGCAACGCCGACGAACTTCGCTGGTTGGGCCTCGACTGGGACGAGGGGCCGGATGTCGGCGGCCCTTTCGGACCGTATCGGCAGTCGCAACGACACGACCGCTACGGCGCTGCCCTCGCCCAGCTCGAGGCGAGCGGGCGGCTGTTCCCGTGCTGGCTCTCGCGCCGGGACCTGCGCGATCTCGCCTCCGCCCCGCACGACGTCGCTCCCGCCTACGGCCCCACCGAGCGCGAGGCGAACGACGCGCTGCGATCCCGGAAGATCGCCGAGGGCAAGGCCCCGAGCCTGCGCCTGCGAGCCGAACCCGGCACCCTGCGCCTGCACGACGCCGTCGCCGGCGAACGCAGCTTCGACGCCGAGAGCGACGTCGGCGACACGGTCGTGCGCCGCGCGGACGACGAGTGGGCCTACGCTCTGGCGGTGGCGGTGGACGACGCCGACATGGAGATCACCGAGGTGCTGCGCGGCGACGACTTGCTGGCGCCCACGGCGGCGCAGCTGCTCGTCTACCGGGCGCTCGATCTCGCCCCTCCCCGCTTCGCCCACATCCCGCTCCTTCAGGACGCGAGCGGCGAGCGGATGGCGAAGCGGCGCGGCAGCGCAACGCTGGCCGCGTTGCGCGACGACGGTGCCGATCCGCGACGCGTGGTCGGCGCCCTCGCCGGCGCACCGGCCCGCTGGAGTGACGCGCTCGACGGGTTCGCTCGCGCGTAGCGAGCCGGGGGCCGCCCCACCCCGAGTTGCCGCCCGCCCCGACGTTGGCTAGACTCGCACCATGCATCCGCTCCGCGTCGCTTCCGCTCGTCCGGGCCGCCTCCGCGCTTCGTGCGCGGCGCCGCGGGCCCGCGTGCGGACCCCGCGGAGCTTCAAGTGGGCGCACCAGCACTTCTGGTCGCGCCGCTAGCGCCGACCGCTCGGCGACGCGCGGCCTGCGGCGAGCGGCCGCCGGCCGTGCCGCGACGTCGGCGGCGGGCCCTCGTGATCCCGCTGCGGCGGCTCGCGAGCCCTGCGCTTGCCGCCCGGTTCGCCGCGCGGGGCATCCCCGACGCCCCCCTCGCGCATGGCCGTACGTCCACGGCACCCGCGACGCACGATCCCACCCCACCCTCCCGCCAAGGAGCCACCGCATGACCCTCCCCCACGACACCTCGGGGCACGACGACCCCCACGCGCCGTTCGACTTTCCGCTGCCGGACGCCCGCGGCCGCTTCGGGATCTACGGCGGGCGCTACGTCCCCGAGACCTTGATCCCCGCGCTCGACGAGCTCACCGAGGCCTACGTCGAGGCCGTCGCCGATCCGGCCTTCCGGGCGGCCTTCCACGACTGGCTCGAACGCTACGTGGGTCGGCCCAGCCGGCTCTACTTCGCCGCCAACACCACCGAGGCCTGCGGCGGCGCCAAGCTCTACTTCAAGCGCGAAGACCTCAACCACACCGGCGCCCACAAGATCAACAACACGATCGGCCAGGCGCTGCTCGCGAAGCGCATGGGCAAGCAACGCATCATCGCCGAGACCGGCGCCGGACAGCACGGCGTGGCCACGGCGACGGCGGCGGCGCTGTTCAACCTCGACTGCATCGTCTACATGGGCGAGGAGGACGTGCGGCGCCAGGCGCTGAACGTCTTCCGGATGAAGCTGCTCGGGGCCGACGTCCGGCCGGTCTCGAGCGGAACCCGAACGCTCAAGGACGCGACCAACGAGGCGATCCGCGACTGGGTCACGAACGTCCGGGACACCTTCTACATCATCGGCTCGGTGATCGGACCGCACCCCTACCCGCGCATGACGCGCGACTTCCAGGCGGTGATCGGCCGCGAGGTCGTGCACCAGCTCGAAGCGGCGGAGGGTCGACGGGTGCCCGACGCGCTCGTCGCCTGCGTCGGCGGCGGCAGCAACGCGATCGGCCTGTTCGCGCCCTTCGCGTACCTGCCCGCGGCCGAGCGTCCGCGGCTCATCGGCGTCGAGGCCGAGGGGCACGGCCTCGGCTCGGGGGCGCATGCGGCGAGCATCAGCGCCGGCAAGCGCGGCGTGCTGCACGGGTCGCTGATGTACCTGATGTCCGACGCGAACGGGCAGATCA
>CBDUCW010000082.1:0-8774 GCA_965365745.1 uncultured Trueperaceae bacterium | reverse complement strand
CGGTAGACGGCCAGCAGGCCGATCGTTACCAGGAGCTTGGCGCGGAGGTCGGGGATGACCAGCGCATTGCGGAAGGCCGCGAGCATCAGTCGGTCTCCTCGGTCTCCTCGGCCTCGTCCGCTTCGGACGGCGCAGCGGCGCTCGGGGCGTTCTTCACAGTCCCGCCCTTCGCGATGACGGCGGCGGCCGCACTGGCGCTGCAGGCGTCGAGATCGACGGTGAGGTTCTCGACCTCGAGCTCGCCGTTGCCCAGCAGCTTGACCTTCTGGTCGTCGTGGCGCACGAGGCCCATTTCGACCAGTGCATCGACGTCGACGGTGCTGCCGGCGGCGAAGCGGTTGAGGTCCTCGAGCTGCACGAGCTGCACGGGCTCCTTGACCTTGTTGAAGCCGCGCTTGGGCAGGCGCATGATCAGACGGCTACGGCCGCCTTCCCAACCGGGCATCTTGCTGAACCCGCTACGGCTCTTCTGGCCCTTCTGGCCACGGCCGGCGGTCTTGCCCCGGCCGGAACCGATGCCTCGGCCGACGCGGCGGCGGCGGGTCTTCGACCCGCGCGCGGGTTTGAGATCGTTGAGCTTCACTTGGACTCCTGCCCTTCGATGCGTAGCAGGTAGGCGACTTTGCGGATCATGCCGCGCACGCTGTCGTTGTCGACGAGCTCGCGGGTGTCGCCGGACTTGCGCAGACCGAGCGCGCGCAGGGTGGCGCGCTGGTCCTTGGGGACGCCGATCATGCTGCGGACGAGCGTGACCTTCACTTGGCCCGCTCCCGCTCCGCCTTCGCCTCCGCGTAGGTGCGCAGCTGCCGGAGGCCGTCGACGACGGCGTAGGCGACGTTGGTCATGTTGCGCGAACCGAGCTCCTTGGTGAGCAGGTTGCGGTAGCCGGCGAGCTCCACGATCGCGCGCGGAACGCTGCCGGCGATGACGCCGGTACCGGCGCCGGCGGGCTTGAGCATCACCTTGCTGGTGCCGTGCTCGCCGAGCACTTCGTGGGGCACGGTGCCGGGGTCCTCGATGGGGACCTCGACGAGGTTGCGGCGGGCCACGTACTGGCCCTTCTGGATCGCGGCGGGGACCTCCTTGGCCTTGCCCAGGCCGACGCCCACGCGCCCTTGCCGATCGCCGATCGCCACCATGGCGCCGAAGCGGAAGCGACGGCCACCCTTGTAGGTCTTGGCGGTACGGCGGATGAAGATGACCTTTTCTTCGAAGTCGTCGTTTGCCATCAGAACTCGAGGCCTCCCTCGCGGGCGCCCTCGGCGAGCGCCTTGACACGTCCGTGGTAGCGGTACGCCCCGCGGTCGAACACCACGCGCGTCACGCCTTGCTCACGCGCACGCTCCGCGAGCGCCGTGCCGACGGCGCGCGCCTGGTCGGTCTTGCTGCCGGAGGGAGCGAGGCTCTTGCTGTTCGCCTCGGCCACGGTCCGGCCTTCGTTGTCGTCGATGAGTTGTGCGTAGATGTGCTTGGCGCTCCGGAACACCGACAGGCGCAGGCGGCCGTTGTCGACGGTGCCGCGAATGCGACGTCGGGTGCGGAAGGCGCGGCGCTGTTTGCTGGTCAGAACGGTCATTGCATCGCCTCCGATCAGCGGGCGGCGGCCTTGCCGGCCTTGAGTCGAACGTATTCGCCTTGGTACCGCACACCCTTGCCGTGATAGCTGTCGGGCGGGCGCACCGCGCGGATGTTCGCCGCCACCTGGCCGACGAGCTGCTTGTCGATGCCGGAGACGGTGATCTTGGTGGGTTCGGGCGATTCGATCGTCACGCCGTCGGGCGCGTCGATCGTCACGGGGTGCGAGAAGCCGAGCGCGAGCTCGAGCGAGCGCCCCTTCATCTGGGCGCGGAACCCGACGCCCTGGATCTCGAGGTGCTTCACGAAGCCCTCGGTCACACCCTGGACGGCGTTCGCGATCAGCGAGCGGCCGAGGCCGTGCTGCGCGCGGTCGTCGCGCTTGTCGCTGGGACGCTCGAGCGTGACGGTGCCGTCCTCGATGGTGACGTCGAGGCGATCGCTGATGACGAACTCGAGTTCGCCCTTGGGGCCCTTGACGTGGACCGTACCGGCGGCGACTTTGACGTCGACGCCCTTGGGCAGATCGATCGGGGCTCGTCCGACGCGGCTCATCACCACACCTCGCAGACGATCTCGCCACCGAGGTTGGCCCGGCGTGCTTCGCGGTCGACCATCAGCCCCTGCGAGGTGCTGATGATGGCCACGCCGAGGCCGCCGCGAACGACGGGCACGTGCCTGGCCTTCGTGTAGGCGCGGCGTCCGGGCTTGGACACGCGCTGCATCGAGTGGATGATCGAGGTGCGCTTGGGGCCGTACTTCAGGCCGATGCGAATCTGCGGATGGCCGTCGACGTCGACGGACTCCACGGACTTGAGGTAGCCCTCGCGCACGAGAATCTCGGCGAGCGACTTCTTGAACTTGCTCGCCGGGACATCCACGTCGGCCTTGCCAATGGCGGCGGCGTTGCGGATGCGGGTGAGCATGTCGGCAATGGGATCGGTGTACATGCAGTACCTCCGTGGGGTAGGTATCGGCGGGTATTGGTGCCGACCTTCACCCCTCGAGTGGTCTCTCTAGGTTTGTTACCAGCTCGCCTTGCGGACGCCGGGGAGGTGGCCCTGGTGGGCGAGCTCCCGCATGCAGATCCGGCAAAGGCCGAAGTCGCGAAGGTAGCCGCGGGCGCGGCCGCAGATGTTGCAGCGGTTCACCTGGCGGGTCGAGAACTTGGGATCGCGCTTGCTCTTGGCGATGTGGGCTTTGGTGGCCACGCGGGGCTCCTTACTTCCGGAACGGCATGCCGAGGAGCTCGAGGAGGCTACGGGCCTCTTCGTCGGTCTCGGCGGTGGTGACGATGGCGACGTCGAGTCCGCGGACGCTGTCGACGTCGTCGACGGTGAGCTCGGGGAACACGACCTGTTCGCGCACGCCCATGCTGTAGTTGCCGCGGCCGTCGAAGGCGTTGGCGCTCACGCCGCGGAAGTCGCGGACGCGGGGCAGCGCGATGTTGATCAGCTTGTCGAGGAAGGCCCACATGCGCTGGCCGCGCAGCGTGACCTTGAGGCCGATCGGCATGCCGGAGCGAATCTTGAAGTTCGACACCGACTTCTTCGCCTTCGTGATGACGGGACGCTGGAGAGCGATCTGGGCGAGCTCGCGCTGGGCCTTCTCGAGGACCTTGCTGTCTTCGCGGGCTTCGCCGACGCCCATGTTGAGCACGATCTTGTCGAGCTTGGGCACGGCCATGGGGTTCTCGTAGCCGTGGCGCTCGATCAGTTCGGCGATGGCGTCTTCGTACTTCTGCTTGATGGGGAGTTCGACGGTTGGCATGGTCAGACCCTCACTCGTCGAGCTGCGCGCCGCTTTTGACCGACACGCGTACCTTGTCGCCGTTTTCGAGCGTCTTGTAGCCGATACGGGTCAGGTCGCCGGTCTGCGGATCGAGCAGCTGGACGTTGGAGACGTGGATCGGCGCTTCCTGTTCCTGGAAGCCCCCGCGGGGGTTCTCCTGGGTGGGCCGCTGCGTCTTCTTGATGACGTTGACGTTTTCGACGAGCACGCGGTTGCGGTCGGCGTCGACGGCGAGCACCTTGCCTTCGAGGCCGCGGTGCTTTCCGGCGATGACGCGAACCTGGTCAGAGGACCTCCGGCGCGAGCGAGACGATCCGCATGAACTTCTTTTCGCGGAGTTCGCGGGCGACGGGTCCGAAGACGCGCGTTCCGCGGGGCTCGTTCTGTTGGTTGATGAGGACGGCGGCGTTGGAGTCGAAGCGGATGGAGGATCCGTCCTTGCGGTTGACCTCTTTGCGGGTCCGCACGATGACGGCCTTCACGACTTCGCCCTTCTTCACCGCGGCGTTCGGTATGGCGTCCTTGACCGAGGCGACGATCACGTCACCCACGCCACCCACGAACTGCTGCCCAGTCCCGAGCACGCGGATGCACTGGATGCGTCGCGCGCCGGAATTGTCGGCAACGTCGAGGTAGGACTCTTGCTGGATCATTCGGGCTCCTTGGCAGGTCGACAGAGGGCGGAGCGGTCAGCTGCGCGCCTTCTCGACCAGCTTCGTGACGACGAAGCGCTTGCGCTTGCTGATGGGACGGCTGGAGGTGATCTCGACCGTGTCTCCCACCGCGAAGCTGTTGTCTTCGTCGTGGGCGAGATACTTCTTCGAGGTCGTGACGACCTTGTCGTAGAGGGGGTGCCGGAAGCGACGCTCGACGCTGACCGTCACGGTCTTGTCGGCGCCGTCCGAGACCACCTGCCCTTGCAGGATCTTCTTCATGCGGCGGCCTCCTTCTCGGCGGCAATGGTGAGCAGACGGGCGATCTCACGCTTGGCGGTGCGGATGCGGCGCGGGTTGGATGCCTGGCCGACCGCGGCCTGGAAGCGCAGATCGAGGAGTTCCTCCCGGCGCTCGGCGACCTCGTCGTGGATCTCGTCGAGCGTCAGGTTGCGGATCTCATTGGGCTTCATCGTAGACCTCCCGGGCGACCATCTTCGTGGCGATCGGGAGCTTGTGCCCGGCCAGCCGGAAGGCCTCGCGTGCCTGCTCCTCGGTGACGTTGGCCACCTCGAACAGGATGCGGCCCGGCTTGACGACCGAGACCCAGTACTCCACGGCGCCCTTGCCCTTCCCCATGCGAACTTCCTGGGGCTTCTTGGTCACGGGCTTGTCGGGGAAGATCCGAATGTAGATCTTGCCGCCGCGGCGGAAGTAGCGGCTCATCGTGACGCGGGCGGCCTCGATCTGGTTCGACTTGATCCAGGCCGGCTCCATGGCCACGAGGGCGAAGTCGCCGAATGCGACGTAGTCGCCGCCCTTCGTCGCGCCCTTCATCCGGCCGCGGAAGCGCTTGCGGTACTTGACGCGTTTCGGAAGCAGCATCAGCGGTCTCGCTTCACACGGGTGCGCTCGCGGCGATTGTCGTCCTTGCCGCGGGCCTTGGGACGGCGGCGGCGACCCTTGTCCTCGCCCGTGGGGCGGGGCAGGTTCGCGGCCTTGTTGTGCTTGTCGCCGATGATCTCGCCGTGGAACACCCACGCCTTGACACCGATGATCCCGTAGGTCGTGTGGGCTTCGGCGGTGCCGAAGTCGATGTCGGCGCGGAGCGTCTGCAGCGGGACCCGGCCGTCGGCGTACCACTCGGGGCGCGCCTGCTCGGAGCCGCCGAGGCGACCGGAGCAGCGGATCTTGACGCCCTTGGCGCCCGATTCCATGGTGCGCTGCACGGCCTGCTTCATCGCGCGGCGGAAGGCGAAGCGGCGCTCGAGCTGCTCGGCGATGCGCTGGGCGACGAGCGCGGCGTTCGTGTTGGAGTTCGGAACCTCCTGCACGTTCACGGCGATCGTGCCCTCGATGCGGCTCTGCAGTTTGGCGCGCAGCGCCTTGATCGATTCGCCCCCGCGCCCGATCACGACCCCCGGCTTCGCCGTGTAGATCGTGATGTTCAGGTTGTGGGCGGCGCGCTCGATGTCGACGCGGGCGATGCCGGCGTGGCCGACGTCGGCCATGACCGCATCGCGGATCATCTTGTCCTCGATGAGGAGCTCCGGGTAGCGATCGGTGTCGGCGTACCAGCGCGCGGACGTCGTCTTGTTGACGCCGAGGCGGAAGCCCAGCGGATTGATCTTGTTGCCCATCAGCGTTCCTCCAGCGTGATCGTGACGTTGCACGTGCGCTTCTGCATGATGTCGGCGCGGCCGCGCGCACGCGGAAGGATGCGCTTCATGGTGGGGCCGTCCCCGACCTGGATCTCCTTGACGAAGAGCGTGTCTTCGAACATGTCGTGGTTGTTCACGGCGTTCGCGCGAGCGCTTCGCAGGAGCTTCAGGAGGGGGGTGGCGGCACGCTTGTTCGTGTACTCGAGGATCGTCTCGGCCTCGGCGACGTCCTTGCCGCGGATCAGGTCCGCGACCAGGCGCGTCTTGCGCGGGGTCGAGCGCAGCATGCGTAGGGAAGCCTTGGCCTGCACCGCTCAGTCCTTCCGGTTCAGACCGTGGCCGCGGAAGTTGCGCGTCGGCGCGAACTCCCCGAGCTTGTGCCCGACCATGTTCTCCTGGACGAAGACGGGCACGTGCTGGCGTCCGTTGTAGACACCGATGGTGTGCCCGACCATCTCAGGAACGATGGTGCTGCGGCGGCTCCAGGTCTTGATGACCCGGCGATCGTCGTTGTCGTTGGCGGCGTCCACCTTCTTGAGCAGGTGCTCATCGATGAACGGGCCCTTCTTCATGCTTCGCGCCATGGTTACTTGCGCCCCTTCCGGCGCCGCACGATGAAGCGGCTCGAGGTCTTGCGCTTGTTGCGGGTCTTGAGGCCCTTGGTCTGCTGGCCCCAGGGGGAGACCGGCGGACGGCCCGAGGTCGAGCGCCCCTCGCCGCCACCGTGCGGGTGGTCGACGGGGTTCATCGCACGACCGCGCTGATGCGGCTTGCGCCCCATCCAGCGCTTGCGGCCGGCCTTGCCGAGCACGATGTTCTTGTGCTCGCTGTTGCCGACGGTGCCCAGCGTGGCGTAGCACTCGCCGTGGATGCGGCGGAGCTCACCGGAGGGCAGGCGCACGGTGACGTAGGTCCCGTCGCGGCCTTGGATCTGGATCGAGGTGCCGGCGCTGCGCGCGAGCTGCGCGCCCTTGCCGGGCACGAGCTCCACGGCGTGAACCACGGAGCCGACCGGGACGAAGCGGATCGGCAGGGCGTTGCCCAGCTCGGGCTCGGCCGACGGTCCGGAGATGATGGTGCTGCCCGCCTCGAGCCCATCGGGCGCGAGGATGTAGCGCTTCTCGCCGTCGGTGTAGTGCAGCAGGGCGATGTTGGCGCTGCGGTTCGGGTCGTATTCGATCCCGGCCACCTTGGCAGGGATCCCTTCCTTGTCCCGCCGCGTGAAATCGATGACGCGGTAGCGGCGCTTGTGGCCACCGCCCCGGAAGCGCGAAGTGATGCGCCCACGGTTGTTGCGGCCGCCGGTCTTCCGCAGCGGCTGGAGCAGGGACTTCTCGGGATCGAGCTTGGTGATCTCCGCGAAGTCCGAGGTCGTCATCGTGCGACGGGAGGGGGTGTACGGACGATATTTCTTGGTCGGCATGCTCCCCTCCTCAGGTGAGACCCTCGAGCTGCTGGATCGTCTGTCCGGCAGCGAGGGTGACGATGGCCTTCTTGCGCTTGGCACGGCGGCCCGAGAAACGGCCCAGGGTCTTGATCTTTCCGTGGACCTTCTGGACGTTCAGCTTGACGACGTCGACGCCGAAGACGTCTTCGACGGCCGTGCGGATCTGGCTCTTGTTGGCGCTGGGGTGGACGTAGAACACGTACTTGCCCTGTTCGATCCCCATCACGGCCTTCTCGGAGAGGACCGGCGCCAGGATGATGTCGTGCGACTTCATGCGTCGCTCCCGCTCTCGCCGTTGCCCGCGGCGGTGCCGTCGAAGGCGGCCGCGTCGGCGATGACGTGTTCGTTGCGGAGCACGTCGTAGACGTTGAGCGCGCGCGTGGGCAGGACGTCGACCCAGGGCAGGTTGCGCGCGGCGCGGCGGGCCATGTCGTCGTCGGTGACGAGCAGGACCGACTCGCTGCCGTCGAAGCCGTGGGACTCGGCCCAGGCCACGAATTCGCGCGTCTTGCCGCTGATGTCGAAGGACTCGACGAGCGTCAGCTTGCCCTCGTTGGCGCGGGCGGCGAGGGCCATTTGCAGGCCCAGCTTGCGCACGCGCTTGGGCAGCGTGTAGCCGTAGTCACGGGGTTCGGGGCCGAACACGGTGCCGCCGCCGACGAAGATCGGGGCCTTGCGGCTGCCGTGACGGGCCCGTCCGGTGCCCTTCTGCGGATAGATCTTGGCGGTGGAGCCACGCACTTTGCCGCGCGTCTTGGTCGCGGCGCTTCCCTGCCGGCGCTTGGCGCGCTGCCAGGTGACGACCTCGTGCAGAACCGATTCCTTCGGCTCCGGGAGGTCGAGCGTGACGCTCCGGCTTCCGCCGATGACGTCGATCGTGACCGGCATCAGCTCACCTTCCTCTTCGATTCCTTGACGACGACGAGGCCGCCGTTGGCGCCCGGAACGCTGCCCTTGATGAGGAGCAGGTTGTCGTCGGGGCGGATCTCGACGAGCTCGAGCCCGACCGTCGTGATGGTCTTGGCGCCCATGTGCCCGGCCATCTTCTTGCCCTTGTAGACACGGCCGGGGAACTTGCGCTGGCCGATCGAGCCGGGGTGGCGGTGCTTCTTCTTGGTCCCGTGGGTGGCAGGCATGCCCTTGAACCCCCAGCGCTTGATGACACCGGCGGTGCCCCGGCCCTTGGAGGTGCCGGTGACGTCCACCTTGGTCCCCGCCTCGAAGATCTCGACGGTGACGGTGTCGTCATCGGGGGTGTAGTCGCGGAACTCGACGAGGTGACGCTGCGGCGCCACGTCGGCCTTCTTGAAGTGGCCGCGAAGCGGTTGGTTCACGCGCTTCTGGCTCGTCTCGTCCCAGCCGAGCTGAACGGCTTCGTAGCCGTCGCTGTCTGCGGTCTTGCGCTGCACCACGGGGCACGGTCCGGCGAGGACGACGGTCACGGGGACCAGCTCTTCGCCCTGCCACACCTGGGTCATGCCCACTTTGGTGCCCAGAATGCCTTTCATCAACGACCTCCGACGGTCTTGATCTCGATGTCCACCCCGGTCGGGAGGTCCAGGTGCATGAGGCTGTCGATCGTCGACTTGGTCGGCGACTTGATGTCGATCAGCCGGTTGTGGGTGCGGATCTCGAAGTGCTCGCGGC
>CBDUCW010000081.1:0-8826 GCA_965365745.1 uncultured Trueperaceae bacterium | reverse complement strand
TGTAGAGGTCGATGGGCTCGAGCCGGTCGAGCATGTCGCCGATCCGCGTCGAGCGCTCGTCCTGCACCTTGAGGCGCCACCACTTCATCATGTCGCGGCGCAGCTCCTCGTCGGTGGTGTGCACCGAGACGTAGAGCGGGCTCAAGTGCTCGTCGAGGATGCGGTGCACGTCGTGGTCGGTGAGGTTCGTCAGCGTGACGAAGGAGCCGTACAGGAAGCTGGTGCGGAAGTCGTCGTCCATCACGTACAGGCTCTTGCGGAAGCCCTGCGGCATCTGGTGGACGTAGCAGAACTCGCACTTGTTGGCGCAGAGCCGGATGCCGTCGAAGATCACGTCCTCGAACTCGAGCCCGGGGTCCTCCCAGGACACCTCGAAATCGTACTCCGTGCCGTCCGGGTCGCGCACGCGCAGCTCGACCTCGCCGCGTTCGAGCTCGCGCCGGTAGGCGAGGATGTCGGGGATCTCGACGCCGCCGACCGAGATCAGCTCCCAGCCCGGCGCGACGCCGGCACGGGCGGCCGGCGACTCGGCCTGCACGGCACGGATTCGCGCCGTCGGCGGCGGCCCCGGGGTGCGCGGGGAGGCGGGTTGGGTTCGCGTCGTCACGGCCTCGAATGCTAGCAAACGGGCTCGACATCGACCGCACGATGGCCGACAGGGACGATCGCGGCGCGCCGGGGCGGCCCGACCTCGGGGGTCGACGCGCGCGGGGAGGCGTCCGCAACCGCCGCCCCGACCGGGTCGCTCAGACCATGTCGTCGGTCGACACGGGGGCGCCCCGCCGAACCGGGGTCGGCAGCACGAACCCGTGGACCGGGGCCTGCGCCTCGAAGGTGACCGCGTCGCCGGCCGCCACCTCGTCGCCCAGGTCCTCGAGCACCCCGACCACCAGCGGCGCGCCCGCGTCCACCACGAGCATCTGCCGGTCGCGCTCGAGCACGACACCCGTCGCCTCGAGGCGGCTGATCCCCGACGCCGCCAGCGTGCGCCGCGGCGCATCCTCGCCGTCCGGCACGCGTTCGATCCGGTCGGCCATGGGGTTGAGGATCATGCGCCACGGCCCGGGCGCGGCGAGGTAGGGCCCGGTGCGTTCGAGCACCTGCAGCACCGTCTCCCCCACCCGAATCTCGAGCAGCGGGCTGCCTTCGGTGCGGGGGAACACGTGCACACGCGTGGCGAAGGGGCGCCAGCGCGAGATGAACGACTCGGGGGAATCCTCGAACATGCTGCGGCATTCTACCCATCGCCCCGCACGCGGCTCGCCGCGGCGTGCGTGCTATGCTCGTGGGCGTGATGAAGATCTCCCTGCGACGGAACGCGCGCCGCCAACCGCGGCCTTCCGCGCGGGTACCCCGATGACCCCAACGCTCCGCTCGGTTCCGACCGACCGGAGCGTTCGTTCGTATGGAGGCACCATGCTGGACACGCTGAACGAAGTGCAGGCCTTCGATCTCGACATCGACGATCTGCGCGAAGAACGGGCAAAGACGCCGCCCGAGCTCATCGAAGCGCGCGAGAAGCGCGCCGAGCTCGACGCGAAGCGTGCCGAGGTGCAGGCCGCCTACGACGCGCTCGCGAAGCGGGTCAAGGCCAACGAGCTCGAGCTCGGCACGCTGCAGGAGCGGCGCGACGACGCCGCCGCCGGTGCCCTCAAGGCCGATACGAGCAAGGAGGCGGCGCAGTACCAGAATCAGGAGCTGCAGTTCGCCACGCGGCTCCAAGAGCTCGAGGAAGACACCTTGCCGCTGATGGAGCAGCTCGAGGAGTTGCGCGGGCGACTCGACGAACTCGAGGGCGCCATCGCCGAGCTCGATCCCGAGATCGAGACGATGGCCGCCGACGAAGCCGAGCGCGTGGAGGCGATCGACACGAAGATCGACGCCATCCGGCACCAGCGCGACGGCGTCGCCGACGGCGTGCAGGCGTCGCTGCTCAAGCAGTACGAGCAGGTGCGCAAGGCGCGCCGCGGCCTGGGGCTGGTCGAGATCACCGCCGGCGGGCAGTGCGGCGGCTGCAGCATGAAGCTCCCGATCCACGTGCGGCAGAAGGCCAAGCGCGGCGCCGGCGTCGTGCGCTGCCCGAGCTGCGGTCGCATCCTCTGGAACAAGGACGACTAGGCGCTAGCGGAGTTCTCCCAGCGGGTCGTAGGCGACGCCCCGCTTGTGCAGCTCGAGGTGCAGGTGCGGTCCGGTCGACAAACCCGTCGATCCGATCGCACCGATCACTTCGCCCTGCTCGACGTACTCCCCGACGCCGACGAAGATCCGGCTGAAGTGCGCGTACCAGGTCTCCTCGTTGCCCATGTGCCGCACCTTCACCAGGTAGCCGTAGCCGGCAGCGCTCCACCCGGCGAAGGTCACCGTGCCGGCCCGGGCGGCGACGACCGCCGTCCCCCAGGGCGCCGCTACGTCGAGGCCGCGGTGGAAGCTCGACGTGCCCATGCCGAGGTTGCGGCGACCGAAGTAGCTCGTGATGCGTCCGTGGACCGGCCAGATGTAGCGGTTCTCGCGGGCCCGCACGGCGGCCAGGCGCTCGAGCGCGCTGTCCGGGCGCACGCCCGGGAGCCACAGCAGCATGTTGGGGCGGACGTCGAGCGGCGAGCGGAGTCCGTTCGCGCGGGCGACCTGCGCCGGCTCGAGGCCGTAGGCGTCGACCACCGAGACGAGGTCGTCGCCCGGCGCGAGGGTGACCACCAGCCCGTCGCCGGGCGGAATCAGCAGTTCGACCCCCACCGGGAGCCGGTCGAGCGACGACAGGTCGGGGTTCGCGCCGACCAGCGCCTCGATGCCGACGCCGTGGCGCGAGGTGACCTCCGACAGCGTCTCCCCCTCGGCGAGCGTGTGCACGCGGAACCCGGGCGGCGGCTCCGGGGCGGCCTGCGCCACACCCCCGAGGGCTTCGCCCAGCGGGATCTGCAGCACGTCGCCGGGGTAGATCCACGACGACTCGAGGTCGTTCGCCGCCCGCAGCGTCGCGACCGACACGTTGTAGGCGTTGGCGATGCTGCCCAGCGACTCGCCCGGCGCGACGACGCGGATCGCGAAGCCGCTGGCGAGCGACCCGCCGAGGGCGGCGAGCGCGAGCAGCGCCACCACGATCCGCGCGAGGGCGCGGGCGCGAGCCGACACGAAACGCTCGCCCGACGATGGGGTCGGACGAGAGGGGCCGGTCGCGCGAGGGCGGGAGGGTGAGGAAAGGTCGTCGGGCACGATCGCTCGGATCATACCGTGAACGAGTAAGAAGTCCGTGAGGAGCTTTTCGCATCGGCGACGAGCGCGTTCGGCCCGCCGCCGGCCCGACATCGCGGCCCGCCGCCGGCTCGCATCGCAGCGACCGACCCGCTACTCGGCGATGCGATCGGCGAGCGCGCCCTCGAGGTAGGTCACGACGTCGCCGGTGTTCGTGCCGGGCGTGAACACGCGCCCGACCCCGAGCTCCTCGAGCTTGGGGCGATCCTGATCGGGCACGATGCCCCCGCCGAACAGAAGGATGTCGTCGGCACCGCGCTCCGTGAGGCCCTGGCGCACCTCGCCGAAGTAGTGCATGTGCGCCCCCGACAGGATCGACAGCCCCACGGCATCGACGTCTTCCTGGACGGCAGCGTCGACGATCATCGCGCTCGTCTGCCGCAGTCCGGTGTAGATGACCTCCATGCCCGCGTCGCGCAGAGCGCGGGCGATCACCTTGGCCCCGCGGTCGTGACCGTCGAGGCCGGGCTTGGCGATGAGGACGCGGATGGGGCGCATGACGCTTCGAGTCTATCGCAGCGGCTAGATCAGCACCGGCTCTTCGTAGACGCCGTGCACCTCGCGCAGCACGTCCATCTGTTCGCCGAGGGTGCAGTAGGCGTGCGCCGCCCGCAGGAAGGCCGGCATCGTGTTGCGCCCGTCGACGGCGGCGGCGCGCAGGTCGTCGAGGGCCGCACGCACCTCGCGGTCGTCGCGCTCGCGTCGCACCCGCTCGAGGCGCGCCGCCTGCACCTCGGCGACCTCGCGGTCCACCAGCTGCAGCGGCACCTCGGCCGCCTCCTGCTCGAAGGCGTTGACGCCGACCACGAGGCGTTCGCGCCGGTCGATCTCGCGCTGTTGCGCGTAGCTCGCGTCGCCGATCTCGCGGGCGAAGAAGCCGGCCTCGATCGCCGCCTCGACCCCACCCAGCGCGTCGATCTGCTCGAAGTAGGCGAGGCACTGGCGCTCCATCTCGTCGGTGAGCGCCTCGACGTAGTAGCTGCCGCCCAGCGGATCGGCCGTGTTCGCGACGCCGGACTCGTGCGCGATGACCTGCTGCGTGCGCAGCGCCAGCGTGGCGGCTTCCTCGGTGGGCAGCGCCAGCGCCTCGTCGTAGCTGTCGGTGTGCAGGCTGTTGGTGCCGCCGAGAACCCCGGCCAGGGCCTGGATCGCCACGCGGGCGACGTTGACCAGCGGCTGCTGCGCCGTGAGCGACACGCCCGCCGTCTGCGCGTGCGTGCGCAGCATCCAGCTCTTCTCGAGCGTGGCGCCGAAGCGCTCGCGCATCTGCCGCGCCCAGATCCGCCGGGCGGCCCGGAACTTGGCGATCTCCTCGAAGAAGTCGTTGTGGACGTTGAAGAAGAAGCTGATGCGCGGTGCGAACTCGTCGATGTCGAGACCGCGCTCGAGCGACTTCTGGACGTAGTGGAGTCCGTCGGCCAGCGTGAACGCGAGCTCCTGCACCGCCGTGCTGCCGGCCTCGCGGATGTGGTAGCCCGAGACGCTGATGAAGTTCCAGCGCGGCACGTGCTTCGGCCCCCACTCGAAGGTGTCGATCACCAGATCGACCGAGGGGCGGGGCGGAAAGATGTACTCCTTCTGCGCGATGAACTCCTTGAGGATGTCGTTCTGGATGGTGCCGCCCACCTTGCGCAGATCGGCGCCCTTCTTCTCGGCCATCGCCAGGTACATCGCCCAGATCGCGTTCGCCGGGCTGTTGATCGTCATCGAGGTGGTGACCGCCTCGGGATCGATCCCGTCGAACAGCACCTCCATGTCGGCCAGGCTCGCCACGGCGACCCCGCACTTGCCGACCTCGCCCGCCGCCATCGGATGGTCGCTGTCGTAGCCCATCAGCGTGGGCAGGTCGAAGGCGGTCGAGAGGCCGGTCTGCCCCGCCTCGAGCAGGGCATGGAAGCGCTCGTTCGTCTGCTCGGCGGTGCCGAAGCCGGCGAACATCCGCATCGTCCACAGCTTGCCGCGGTACATCGAAGCCTGCACGCCTCGGGTGTAGGGGTAGCTCCCCGGGTAGCCGAGGTCGGTGTCGGGATCGAGGTCGGCGACGTCCTCGGGCGTGTAGACCGGATCGACGTCGATGTCCGACAGCGTGCGGAACGGCGCGTCGCGCTCGGGCACGCGCTCGGTGGCGGCCTCGTACTCGTCGCGGCGCCACGCGTCTTTGGGTTTCATGCCGTCAGTATAGGGGCGCGCCCTCGGCGGCCCGGTCGAAGGGGAGCTCCGCCACCTTTGCGCGCCAGCCGTCGATCTCGAACGCGGGGCCGACGCCGTCGCGCAGGACGGCCAGCGCGATCCAGCCGTGGTCGGGGTGCCGGACCGCCGTTCCGAGCCGCCCGACGGTACGGCCGTCGTGCTCCAGCGCGGCGCCCACGGCGGGCAGGCGGGGTGCCTCGGCGCCGTCGCCGCCGGCCACGGGCTCGAGACGGAGCCCGTGGAGCGACCGCTTGAGCCGCCCCCGCGCTTCGATGCGGGCCATGATCTCCTGGCCCAGGTAGCAGCCCTTGCGGTAGTCGACCAGCGGCTCGAGTCCGCTCTCCTGGGGCAGCACCCCGCTGCCCGCGTCGCTCGGCGCCACCGGGATGCCCGCCGCGACGCGCAGCGCGGTCAGCGCCTCGGGCGGCGCCCAAACGACGCCGTGCTCCGCGAGCCGAGCCAGCAGCGCCGGCAACTGGCGGCGAAGGACGTGCACGGTGACGGCGTCGCCGGGTGCCCAGCGGCTGCGGTGGACGAGGAGCTTGGCGTCCTCGAAGGGCGGTTCCACGAAGCGTCCGGCGTCGGGAACCGTTGCGCCGAGGGTGGGCAGCACCTCCTCGGCCCCGAGCAGCGTGAGGCTCGCGAGCGTTTCGGGGAGCGCGGCCAATTCGACCTGATCGAAGATGATGTGGCGCTGCAATTCGGCCTGCACGTGCTCCGCCGCCCCGTCGACCACGGCCACGTAGAGGTCGTCGTCGCGCACGGCGGCGACGAGTTCGGCCCGGGCGTGCCCTCGGTGATCGAGGAGCAGGCCGGCGCTGCAGGTGCCGGGGGCCCGGCCGCGCACGGCCGAGCTGATCTGGCCGTGGAGGAAGTCCGCGCGGTCGGCACCGGTCACGCGGAGCGGTCCGATGTCGTCGCGAGGGACGGCGAGGGGTGCGCCCGCGGCGTGGCGCGCCAGGGCCTCGTCGGAGGCGAGGGGGCCGCTCCCGGCGGCGCCCCAGGCGTCTTCCCAGGCGGAGGCGCTGCGCAGCGGCGGCTCGGTTCGGTTCGACGCGGTCATGCGGGAAGTATCGCGCGGCGACGATCCCCGCGCCGTGTCGCGGGCATCGGGCCGCAGCCGTGGCGCTCCGGCCATCCCCTCGGTTCGATCGGCGCGGACGGCGGCGCCGGCGAACGCAGGCCTACCCGGCGGCCTCGCCGGCGCGCGTGTCCGCCGTGTCGGGCCCGAGGTCGAGATCGAGGATCGTGAACTCGAAGGCGTTCACGACCCGTACGCCCTCGTCGGTGGTGTACTCGCGCGGCGCGTTCGCCCCGTTCAGGTGCACGTGCCCGTGGATGTGCAAGCGCGGCCGCCACCACCTGTGGATCCGGTTGAACGCCGGCACCCCGCGGTGCACGAAGTCGTCGCCTTCGTTGGGGCCCTTCGGTGCGGCGTGGGTCAGCAGCACGTCGACGGCGTGCCCGCTGCGCCGGCGCTCGAGCCAGAGCCGCGGCGCCATCTTCAGCGCCATCCACTCCATCTGGGCCTCGGTGTACTGATGCGGTCCGGGCCGGTAACGCAGCGACCCCTCGAGTCCGGCG
This sequence comes from uncultured Trueperaceae bacterium, assembly GCA_965365745.1. Lineage (GTDB taxonomy): Bacteria > Deinococcota > Deinococci > Deinococcales > Trueperaceae > CBDUCW01. The sequence continues at coordinate 1,803 of CBDUCW010000081.1, read as the reverse complement.
AAGCGCACGCCCCGGTGCTCGAACACGCGCCCGTGGGCGTTGATGCACCCGCCGGGCAGGCGCAACTCCCCCGTCACCGAGTCCCTGAGGTACGCGTTGTGGTGATTGCCGACGACGTAGACGGGGCGCACCACCAGCTTCGTGGCGAGGAACTCGAGCACGTGGCCGGGCATGTCGCCGGCGCACACGACGAGGTCGAAGGGCGGCAGGTTGTCGGGGAAGTTCTGCGAGTACACGAAGGGCGACACCGCGTCGGCGATCGCCAGGATCCGCACCCGCCGGCGACCGTCCTCGACGACCGGGTCGATCCGGCGGCTCATGCGCACCCACGCCGCGCCGCGGAGGCGCTCGGCGGCGACGCGGAGGGCGTGCGGCCGATGCGGCCGACGCATCGGTGTCGCCTCGCCGGACCGCGCGCCTGCCGAGTCACGCTACGCGGCGGCTTGCTGTTGCACCGACCACTCCAGTCCGCTCCAGACCAGATCGTCGATGTCGCCGTCGAGGATGTTGTCGGGGTCGTGGCGCATCTCCCCGGTGCGGTGGTCCTTGACGTACTGCTTGTCGAGCACGTAGCTGCGGATCTGCGAGCCCCACTCGATCGCCTTCTGCTCGCCGCGGGCCTTCATCTGCTCCTCGCGGCGGCGCTGCTCCTCGCGCTCGAACAGGCGCGAGCGCAGCACCGTCATCGCCTTCTCGCGGTTCTTGATCTGGCTCTTGCCGTCCTGGCACGTGACGACGATCTCGTCCGGCGTGCCGCTCTTGTAGACGAGCCGGACCGCGGAGTCGGTGGTGTTGACCGACTGCCCGCCCGGGCCCGAGGAGCGGTACACGTCGACACGGATGTCGCCGGGATCGATGTCGAGGTCGACGTCGTCGTCGATTTCGGGCATCACCTCGACCGAAGCGAAGGAGGTGTGCCGGCGCCCCTGGTTGTCGAAGGGCGACACGCGCACCAGGCGGTGCACGCCGTTCTCGACGTGCAGGCGTCCGTAGGCCCGGTCGCCGCGCACGATCATCTGGGCGTAGTCGATGCCGTTGGCCGCCTCGGCGTTGCCGACCGCGTCGAGCAGCTCCACCTGGAAGCCCTGGCGCTCGGCGTAGCGCCGGTACATGCGCATCAGCATCCCGGCCCAGTCCGACGATTCGGTGCCGCCCGCGCCCGGCTTGATCGTGACGATCGCGGCGCTGTCGTCGTGCTGGCCCTGGAAGAGGGTCTCGAGGTAGAGCTTGTCGAGGTGGCGCTCGATCGCCTGGAGCTCGGGCGCGAGCTCCTCGCGCTCCTCGTCGGTGGCGATCTCGAGCAGCTCCTCGAGCCCGTCGATGTCGCCCTCGAGCCCGTCGATCGTCTCGAGTACGTTGCGGAGCCGGCTCGCCTCCTGGTTGACGGTGCGGGCCCGATCGGGGTCGCTCCACAGGTCGGGATCGTTGAGCTCGGGCGTCAGCTCCTCGAGGCGTTGCCGCTTCGCAGCGACGTCAAAGATACCCCCGGAGTTGATCGAATCGTTCGCGTACGTGGTCCATGACGCAAAAGTGTACCGCACGTACGCGGCCCCTCCCGGAAGCAGGGCAACCGGGGGCCGGCCCCGCCGTCACCCCCCGGAAGCGCCCGAATCGGACGGTCGGAATGCGGATTTCTGCGCGCCTGACGGGTCTCACCCATGGTAGCCTGCCGGTGGATCCGTTCGCCGACCGCGCGTCGGCGATCGGGCGCGCACCCTCGCCCCAAGCCATTGTTCCATAGGCCTTTCCGCCACCGTAGAGGACCCCGAACGCCTCGCCCGCTGGCTCTCCCCGCAGGCCTGC
>CBDUCW010000080.1:0-8897 GCA_965365745.1 uncultured Trueperaceae bacterium | reverse complement strand
GCGGAGCGCAGGGCCCGTCGACCGGGTCGACGCCGTCGAGCTCGTGGCCGTGAAGCTCGATCCGATCGAGCTGATCGCGCGGACGCGTCTGACGGGCGGCTAGCCGGCGGTTCGTGTTCGCCGGCGCTAGGCCTCGACGGCCTTCTTCTGCTCGAGCCAGGCCTCGACGGCGCCGACGTTGTCGGGCGTCGTGACGATGAACAGGTGATCCTGGTGCTGGATGGTCGTGTCCCCGTGCGGGATGATCACCTTCTCCTTGCGGAGGATCGCGCCGATCAGGCTGTTCGGGGGCGCGCCGAGATCGCGCACCTTGCCGACGTTGCACTGCATCGGATAGGTGAGCTCCATCACCTCGGCCCGGTCCTCGATCGTGGCGAGGTGGTCGACCTCGTCGATGCGGAGCCAGTTGAGCACCTCGGCCACCGCGGCCGTGCGCGGCGTGAGCGGCGACTCGATGCCGACGCGCTCGAACAGGCGCCGGTTGCGGGCCCGGCCGACCCGGGTGATCACCTTGGGGATCCCGAGCTGCTTGGCCAGCAGGCTGACGAGCAGGTTCTTGCCGTCGTCCTCGGTCACGGCGACGACGACGTCGGCGTCCTCGATGCGCTCCTGCTCCATGAGCTCGAGGTCGGTGCCGTCGCCGGCGATGACGAGCGCCTTGGGCAGCCACTGCGCCAGCTTCTCGCAGCGGGGCCGGTTCTTCTCGATGATCGTGATGTCGGCGCGCAGGTCCTGCAGCTGCTCGGCGACCATGAAGCCCACGTTGCCGCCGCCGATGATCGCGACGTTCATCACGCGCTTGCGGGGCGCGAACTTGCGCTCGAGGGTGCGCATGCTGTCGGCGCTGCCCATGAAGATCACCTTGTCGTCGGGGCGCAGCTCGGTCGAGCCCGAGGCGACCCGGAACTCGTCGTTGCGGATCGAGCCGACCACGAGGGTCGATGTCGGGAAGTCGATCTCGGCGAGCGGCTGCCCGAGGTAGGGGTCGTCCTCCTCGAGTCGGTACTCGAGCAGTTGGATCCGGCCGCCCGCGAACTGCGCCGTGTCGAGCGCACGCGGCACGCGGACGATGTCGACGATCTGGTTCGCCAGCGTGCGCTGTGGCCACAGCACGCGGTCGATCACCAGCCCGACCGACTCCATCGCGCCCCGGCTGCGGAACGCATCGACGTAGCGCTGCCGCGTGACGAAGGCCATCGTCTCCTTCGCGCCGATGCCCTTGGCTGCGAGGCACGACAGCACGTTGACGTCGTCGTTCGTGGTCGCAGCGATGAACGCGTCGGCGTCGTGCGCTCCGGCGTCGCGAAGATCGGTCGGATCGGAGCCGTTGCCCTGGAAGAACTGCACGTCGAGCGTTTCGAAGGCGCGCTCGCGCCCGTCGTCGATGTCCATGACGACGACGCTGTGGTGGCGCTGGAGGGCGTCGGCGATCTCGAACCCGATCTCGCCGCCGCCGACGATCAAGACTCTCATGGCCGTAGCCTACTTGCTCCGTTCGGCTCGCAGGCTGCGCTCGCTACGCCCGCCGCAGCGTCGCGAGGCCCGTCGCGATCGCCACCCAGCCGAGCAGAATCCACGGCGTGAGGTCGCCGTAGCGGCTCCACGGCGTGCGCGCATCCGCCAGCCCGTACGGCACCGCGAGGCTGGTGCGGAGGCCGCGGTCGACCGTGGCGACCTCGCGGCCGTACGGATCGACGGCCCCGGTGATCCCGTCGTTCGCCGCGCGCACGATCCAGCGGCGGGTCTCGATGGCGCGCATCCGCCCCATGTCCCAGTGCTGCCGGGCGCCGCCGCCGCGCGCGAACCAGGCGTCGTTCGTCACCGTCACCAGCACCTCGGCGCCGCGCGCGGCGAGCAGACGGGTGCTCTGCGGGAACACCGACTCGTAGCAGACGTAGACGCCGAGCGTGCCGGCGGGGGAGGGGAGCGGGTCGAAGGCCTCGCCCGCGTACGTGGAGATCAACATCGGCAATCCGAGCAGCGAAAAGGCCGACCGGTACACGGGGGCGAGGACCTCGATGCCGGGGAAGCGCTCGCCGAAGGGAACCAGGATGCGCTTGTCGTAGACGCCCAGGAGGCGACCGTCGGCCACGCTGTAGACGCTGTTGTAGGAGCGCCCCGGCTCGCGGCGCCGTCCGCCCACCACGAAGGCGCTGTCGGGGGCGGCGGCCTGCAGCTGCTCGCGGTTCATCTCGCCGGGGACGCCTTCGAGCACGGTCCCGGTGGCGGCCCCTTCGGGCCACACGACGAGGTCGGGCGCGTCGCCGAGGTCGTCGATGGCGAGCTCGGTCAACGAGAGGTAGGTGCGCAGCTCGGGACCTGCCCTCACGGCCGCGAACGGGTCGATGTTGCCCTGCACCAGCAGTGCGCTGCGCTCGGGCGCGAGCCTCGCGCCCCGCAGCTCGAAGGCCCCCAGGCCCCAGGCGGCGGCGACCAGCGTCACCGCGACCACGGGGGCGAGAACGCGGCCGGCGCCGACGCCCGCGCGCGGCCGGCGCGGAGGCACGAAGGGCGCGGCGAGGAGCGCCGCCGCGACCGCCGTCAGCAGGCCGAGGCCGTAGACGCCCGCCCAACTGGCGAGTTGGGCGACGGGCGTGTCGGTCCAGGTGTAGCCCAGCGCTCCCCAGGGGAAGCCGAAGTATCCCTGGGTTCGGGCCCACTCGACGAGGATCCACAGCCCGGGCAGGACGAGCAGGGTTCCGCTGCCGCGTCCGCCGAGGAGGCGCGCCGCACCGGTCATCAGCCCCCAAAAGATCGCGAGAACCAGCACCAGGGGAGGGAAGATCAACCACGCTGCGGGTCCGAAGCCCACCGCCAGGCTCGCCGGGAGCCATCCGATGTGGGGCACGAAGAAGCCGAGCGCGAAGGCGAATCCGACCCCGTACGCGGCCCCGGGGGTGCGCGCCACCGCCACGAGTCCGAAGACCGGAACCAGGGCGACCGCGAGCGGCCACAGCCCCGCCGGGGGGAACGCCACCGACAGGAGCACGCCGCAGGCGAGGGCGGCCGCGAGGGCGAGGGCTCCGGCGCCGCGGCGGCGAGGGGCGGTCATCGATGCGCGGCCGTCACGGGCTCGGACGGTCTCGATCGGAGGCGGCGTCGGCGGGCTCGTCGGCGGCGCCCGGAATGCCGGTGAGCAGGGCCGTGACGAGCGCGAGGCGCTCGAGCGTTTCGGCCACGCGGATGTGTTCGTGCCGCGAATGCGGGCCCACGCCGCTGCACCCGAGGCCGTCGAGGGTGGCCACCCCGAGCGCCGACGTGAAGTTGCCGTCGCTTCCGCCGCCGCCGACCGCCCCGTCGAGGTCGACGCCCATCGCGCGGAGGGCTCGCTGCGCCTCGTCGTACAGGGCTTCGTTCGCCGGGGTCGACTCGAGCGGAGGTCGGTTCATGCCGCCGGTGACGACCACCTGCACGCGCGAGTCGCGGGGTCGGTAGGCGGGTACCGCTCGCTCGAGCCGCTCGCCCTCCTCGACCTCGAGGACGCGGACGTCGACCTTGGCCGTCGCTCGCTCGGCGATGACGTTGCCGACCGTGCCGCCCTGGGCGACGGTGAGGTTGACGGTCGTGCCGCGATGGTCGTCGGCGAGGTCCTCGACGAAGAGCAGGAAGTGGGCCAGTTCGCGCAGCGCCGAGGCGCCGTCGTGCGGGTTGTTGCCGGCGTGCGATCCCACGCCGCGGATGTCGACGAAGAACATGCCCACGCCCTTGCGGCCGACCTTGATGGCTCCGTCGTCGCGGGAGGGTTCGAAGACGAGCACCCGCTCGTGGCGCTGCGCCTCCGCTTCGATCAGGTCGCGCGACCGGCGGCTGCCGTCCTCCTCGTCCGAGGTCAGCAGGATCGTGGTGGGGCCGCGAAGCTCCAGCCCCGCCCGATCGGCGAGCCGCACCGCGTGCAAGGCGGTGGCGATGCCCGCCTTCATGTCGCAACTGCCCGGACCGTGCCAGACGTTGCCCTCGTGGCGGATCGGCATCTCCTCGAGCGTTCCGATCGGCCACACGGTGTCGTAGTGGCAGAGGAGCAGTGTGCCGCCCCCGTCGTGCGGGTCGCCGCGCCGTCCGATCAGGATGTCGCCGACCTCGTCGCGCGCGCGCCGCTCGACCCGCCAGCCGTCGTCGCGCAGGCGTTCCTCGAGGGTGTCGGCCAAGGCGTCGCAGGCGGCCTTGTCGACCGTCGGCGACTCGTGCTCGACGAGCTCGGTGAGCGTCGCGAGGTAGGCGTCTTCTTCGGCGCGTGCCCGCGCGAGCAGGTCGCTCGCGTCGGGGAGCTCGGCAGTCTCGGCAGTCTCGGCAGGCATGCCGGCATGCTACCGCGTGGCGTCGCCGCGCCCCGGGCTCAGCTGGCTTCGGCCGCGACCTTCCCGGATTCGGCGCGCTGCGCGAGATGTTCGCCCCAGAGCCGCTCGGCGTGCTCGCGCACCGTCGGCTCGCGGGTGCTGCGGGCGTAGCTGTAGCCGAAGCGGAGATCGCTGGCGGCCTGCTCCGGGTCGGTGCGGCGGGCGACCCCGTAGCGCGAGAGGTAGACCTGCGCCAGCAGGACGTCGCGCATGCGCTGCGGGCGCACCGCGTGCAGATCGCGCAGCGCCTCGTCGAAGGCCGACAGGGCGCCGCGCACGTCGCCGCGTTCGGCGAGCGTGCTGCCGCGCTTGTAGTGTTTGGCCGCGTTGTAGAGCAGGTCGCGCATGGAGTAGCGAGAGTATAGCGCCGGACGTCGCGGCGCCGGTCCGGCTCGGGGCTAGCCGGGCCGCGGGGCGCCGGCGGTCGCCGCGCGCGACAGCGGCGCGAGCAGCGTAAGGACGGCGGCGACGAGGAACAGGCCGGCGGCGACCGGCCCGACCATCATGCGCACGCCCGCGATCGCCGTGTCGGGCTGCAGGGCCGCGCCGGCCACCCAGCCGAACACGGTGGCCGCGAGGCCGTTGGCGAAGACGCCGACCGACCCGGCGCCCTTCTGCGCGAAGGTGAACAGGGCGTAGAGGAAGGCGTCGCGTCGACGCCCGGTGTCGAGCGCATCCTGGTCCACGAGGTCGGGGAGGATGGCCCACGGCAGCAGCATGGCGCCGGCGAGGGAGGCGCCGGCGAGCGCGGCGAATCCGAGCAGCGTGATCCCGAGGCGTTCGGGCGGGGCGAAGGCCACGAGCGCGGCGTCGGCGGCGGCGAGCACCAGCAGCGCCGTCGCCAGCGCGGTGCGCTTGCCGGTGGCCGCGCTGAGACGGCTCCAGAGGGGAAACGCCACCGCGGCGGCCCCGAACAGCAGGCCGAGCACGAGCGTCTGGTCGCCGGGCGCGAGGCGCAGCGCGCCCTCCAGGTAGAAGGGCAGCATGCTGCTGACCACCATCAGGCCCAGGGTGATGGCGACGAAGATCGCCAGCAGCGCGACGTACCCGGGGCGCTGCAGGGCCGAGCGGGCTTCGCGGACCAGGGCGCCCACGCCGCCGCCGTCGGGCGCTGCGCCGAGGGCCGTTTCCTCGCGGTCGTCGTCGCGGTCGTCGTCGCGGTCGTCGTCGCGGTCGTCGACCGAGGTCGCGCCGCTGCTCGCGGCCACGACGAGCACGGGGGGCACGGCCGCGGCCACCAGCGACGCCACGATCGAGAACGCCACGCGCACGCCCGTCAGCTCGGTGCGATCGTCGTAGTCGGGCGCCAGGTCGGGCGTGAGTGCGAGGTAGGGCACCTGCACCACGGTGAAGAGGAAGGAATAGGCGAGGAACGGGAGCGCGGCGAGCCAGAACGGACTCCCCTCGGGCAGGACCGACATCAGGGCGAAGGCGCCCCCCAGGGGGAGCGCGAACCGGCGCAGCTGCGCCACCCGGTCCAGGCGGCCGCGCGCGAGGAGCCGGTCGAGCCGGGCGCCCCACCACGGATCGAGCAGCGCGTCGAAACCGCGGCCGAGGATGAACACGAGCCCGGCGACGACGGGCGCGAGGCCCACGGCGTTGACCAGGTAGAACAGCAGCCATGTGTTCGCCGTGCTGTACGAGAGCGACGCCCCCACGTCCGAGACGCCGTAGGCGAGCTTCGTGCGCAGATCGGTGCGAGGCGCGGGCCGGCTCATGGCGGCGAGCCTAGCACCGCGATTCGCCGGCTCGACGCGCCTCGGCGAGCCGCGTTCGCTCCTGGCCGTCGCGCGGGCGGGCCGAGCCTCGGCGTCGGGCGAGCGCGTGGAGCGCGATGCCGGCCGCCACCGCCACGTTGAGCGACTCGACCGCCGCGTCCTGGGCGATGCGCACACGATCCGAGCCGGGCAGCGCCTCGTCCGTCCGTGGTGTGCGCTCGGGTCCGAGCAGCACGCTGCAGGGTCGCGCGAAGTCGACCTCGGCGACGTCCCGGTCTCCGCTGGGGTGCAGCGTGTAGATGCGTCGTTCGTGGGCCGCGCGGTAGCTGGCGAGGTCGCGGTAGCGGCGCACGCGCACGCCGAAGATCGCTCCGATCGAGGCGCGCACGACGTGGGGGTGGGCGGGCGGAAGCCGCGGCTCGATGAGCGCCAGGTCGGCCAACCCGAAGGCGCGGAGGCTGCGGATCGTGGTGCCCACGTTGCCGAAGTGATCGGGCGCGATCCAGACCACGTGGTCGCTTTCGGCCGCGAGGTCCCGCTCGAGCGCCCGTGCGTCGAAGCGCGCCACGACGTGCGCGCTCCCCTTCCGTCGGGCCCGCCGCACGCGGGCGTCGTTGCGCGCCGCCGCGACGCCGGCGGCGGACGCCGCGGCGACGATCGGCTCGCGCACCTCGCGCGCGAGCCGGCCGTCCCAGGCGACCTCGAGCGCGAGCTCGGGGCGCAGCGCGAGCAGTTCGGCGACGGCGTAGCGGCCCACGGCCCAGCTGTGGGCGTCGCCGTCGCGGTAACTGCGCGCCTGCCCGTGGGTCACGCGTAGGGCGGCGCTCCGTCGCCCGCGCCCCCGGCGTCCTCGGGATCGTCCGCTGCGCCGAACGGTCGCTCGAGCCCCTCTGCGGCGGCGGCGCGGGCCTCCTCCGGCGCCCAGTCGAACGCCAGGACCCCGCGGTACGACCGCAACGCGGCGTCGCGGCGACCGGCGAGGTCGTAGAGCTGGCCGAGCCGCGCGAGCGCGAAGCCGGGCAGCCAGTAGGGCTCGCGGAAGTCGCCGCGGAGGAGGGTCTCGAGCCGCTCCAGCGCCTCGGCCGGGTGCCGGTGGGCCAGCAGGAGGTTCGCCTCGTGGTAGCGCGCCTCGGCCGCCTCGAGCTCGCCGAGCTGGGCGAGCAGCCGTTCGGCGTCGCCCTCGTCGACGCGCATGGCGTAGTCGAGCAGCGCGCGCTCGCGCTCGGCCTCGTGCGGCGGGGCGGGCTCGGGATCGACGAGCGTTGCGTGCTCGATTCGGGATTCCAGCGCTTCGCGCAGGAATGGCAGCTCGTCGACCGGTGCGAGTACGGCGAGCGCAGCCCCGGGGTCCAGCTCGAGCGCAAGCGCGTGCACGCGGTCCGCCGCCGTCTCCATGCGCTCGCGCAGCCAGCCGGTGGCGGGCCCGTCCTCGAAGGTCCGCTCGCGTGCGGCGGCGTGCCGGGCGAGCACCGGGAGCACCTCCTCGCGAATGCGCTCGAGGGTCAGCGGGGCGCCGAGCCGTTCGGCGACGCCGTCGAGTTCGGCCTCGACCTCGCCCCACGCCGACCGCAACGCGGGGTACTGCCCGGCGTAGCGCGCGAAGTCGGCCTGCGCCTCGGGATCGGGGACCGGAACGCCGACGGCGTGCACCTCGATGCCCGCCGAGCGGGCCCAGGGGACCACGGTGTGCGGAAGGGCGAGCTCGGGCGTGTCCTGCCAGGCGGGGTCGTCGAAGGCGCCGGGCTCGAGCGCCGTGGTGGCGATGCGGCGCGGCGCGAGCGCCGCGAGGGTGGCTCGCACGGTCTCGACGTTCCAGCGCGGGTAGCGGAGGTGCCACGGTCCCATCAGGGGGAGCAGCGCCACCCGCGGCCCTCGAGGCGGGGTCGCGCGGTGCGCGTCGGTTTGGGGGTCGCCGGCCATGGGACGCAGGGTAGCGCGCCCGTTCAGGCGACGCTCACCCATCCCCGATACAATCCGGTGCAGCGCCGCGGCCGCGAACGGCGGCCGCTCCGGCGCCCGACACCGCCCCGTTGCTCGTGCTGCACCGCGTCCGGCCTAGAATCCGGTCGCAGCCGCGGTCGCCGCTGCTCTCCGACGCATCCGGCGAATCCGGCCCACCCGGCCACCCGGCCTATCCGGCCCATCCGATCCGCACGCGTTCCCCGCTCCGAGCCCTCCGAGGTCGTTCCATGCACCAGCGTCGCCGCAGCCCGCGCTCCGGCTCCATCCGCGCCCCGGCACGTCCGGCACCCAGCTTCGCCCCGGCGGAGGTGAGCGCGCATGTACGGTGACGACGCCGCGCATTGGCGCGATGACGTCAAGTGGATCGCCGGCCTGCTGGCGACGGTCCTGACCGCGATCGCGATCCTCTACGTCGGTTCGGCGCAGATCGCCACCGAGGAGCGTGGCCGGCCGTTGGCCGAGCGCATCCTGACCCTCACGCTGGCCCCGGGCGGCGAGACCGAGCTCGACGTGCGCCAGGGGATCGACTACGAACCCGGAGCGCCGCTCGCCCCGATCGCCGGCGTGGACGTCGTGGTCGACGCCACCGAGATCCCGAGCATCGCGGCCGACGCCGCGATCGGTCGAATCGCCGGCGTGTGGAGCGACCGCTTCGTGGCCGGCGGCGTGCCGGCGGTGCTCGAGCTCGTCTCCGACGCGTCGGTGCGCGCCCAGCTCGAGTCCGCCTTCGCCGGGCCGATCCCGGTCCTGGTCGACCGCCACCTGCGGGCGCAGATGCTGCCGTCGGGGCTCGACAACGGCGCCCGACTGGCCGACTGGCCCCTGCAGGCGCAGCGGAACCCGGGCGAAGCGGTGCAGCCGATCGTCGGCATCTTCGTCTACG
>CBDUCW010000079.1:0-9099 GCA_965365745.1 uncultured Trueperaceae bacterium | reverse complement strand
CGTCCGTGCCTCACACGGCCGCGCCCCCGCAGGGCCCCGGCACGAAGAACCGGGCGCGCCTACTGGCGCGCCCGGGAGAGACCGTGGCAGGGAATGCCTTCGCCGCTACATGCCTTCCGGCGGCAGCACTTCGATCGCGACGCGGAAGTGGAAGCCGCTGGGGTGGTCCTGCCAGCTCAGCAGGCCCTGGCGGAACAGGAACGGCGCTTCGTCGATCTCGCTGTATTCCTTGTTCCGGTAGAACGACGGGTAGATGTCGATGTAGTGGATGCCCGGTTCGAACGCGACCCAGATCGGCAGGTCGACGTCGCCGTTGGTGCTGAAGCCGCAGCCGTAGCCGATGTAGGTGTTGTCGACGACGACGGCGAAGATGTTCTCGGTCTGCGTCCAGCCGATGCCCTTGAGGTGCAGGCGAATCTCCTCGCCGTAGCTCCACTGGGTCTTCTCGAGCTCGAACATCATCGGACGGACCCGGAACTCGGTGCTGGCGACCAGCGTTTCGTCGCCCATGCTGTCGACCTTCAGGGCGCCGAAGTCGTGGTAGCCGCCGAGGGTGTCGGGCATCGTCATGTTCATCGTGAAGGTGCCGTCGGCTTCGATGTCGATGGCGCCCAGCGTCTCGCGGATGGCCGCGAAGCCGCTGGTGGTGACGCGCGAGCCCTTCATGTTCGACATCACGAGCTCGAGCGTGTCGCCGCCTTCGAAGCCCTTGCCGCGGAGCACCACGGGGGTGCCGACGGCGGCTTCGGCCGGGTCGAGCCACATCTGCGGACCGTCGCCCATCGGCTCGACACCGGCGACCGGCGCGAGCACTTGCTCGCCGACGGGCGGCGGCAGGATGGGGTCGCCGTCGGTGACGGTGAAGGTGCGCCCGTCGACTTCGAGGATCGCCCACGGCGAGGTGTCGAGCGGCATGTAGGGATGCCCGAAGGGGGCGTCCTCGACGCGGATCAGGTGCGGGCCGGGGATCCCGGTCGCGGGGATCACGAATTCGGCGGTGCCGCCGGTGTTCACGGCGCTGTAGAAGCCGGTGATGTGGTTGTCGTAGGTCAGCTGGTAGTACGCCATCGGCTGTCCGGCGTCGACGCCCGTAACCGTGACGGTGATGTCGGTGCCGATCGGGCCCGACTCGGGGCTGAGCTCGAACGTGGTGGCCACGTACATCCCGGCCTGGTTGAGGTTGGTCCCGTCCGCCTGCACGAGGATGGTCTGCATCCCACCGTAGTCCTCGGGGACGACGAGGGTGGCCTCGAAGGCTCCGTCGGCGTCGACCGTGGCGCTTCCGAACGGCTCGGGTCGCGGCGAGGTTTCGATCCCCTTGTAGAGGCCGTCGGGCTTGTCGAGGTCCCAGCTGACGTCGTAGGTCATGCGCACGAAGTCGAGGGTATCGCCGGCGATGAAGCCGGTGCCCGACAGCGTGACTTCGTCACCGACGTGGGCGGTGGAGGGTTCGACCGAGACCTGGCCGACGTAGCCGAGCGGGAACTCCTGGGCGAAGGCGAGGGTGAGGGCGAGGGTTGCGAGGAGCGCTGCTAGGGTGCGAGCGGTCCGTCGGAACGCGTGGGGGACAGAGTCGATGCGGAGCATCATGGGGAGTCCTTTGGTACGCGCTTCGCGGGGGGGTGACCCGGCGTCACGGAAGGGGGCGGAAGTGCCCGGCCCCGCGGATCGGGGCCGGGCGTTGGGGGCATGCTAGTCGACGATCGTCAGCATCGAGCCTTCGATGGGGAACATCACGAACAGGCCGGTGCGGCCGTCGTTGGCGACGGCTTCGACCGTGAAGTCGACGACGCCCGTGGGGTAGCCGAGCGGGACGACCCAGTCGTACGTCCAGTAGTAGTCGACGGGTTCGCGCCCGGGGTGTCCGCCGTACGCCATTTCGAACACTTCGCCGTCGGGCATCACGACGGTCACGGATTCGAGCATGGAGTCGTCCATGAACTCACCGGTCATCGGGTCGACGACCTTGGTGCGCCAGACGACCTGCTGCTCGTGCTGGTAGCGGTTGTTGAGCGTGCACGTGGTGCCTTCGGCGGCGTTCTCGTGTCCTTGGACCATGTCGGTGACGATGACGAGGGGTGCGTCCTGGGCCATTGCGAAGCCGGCGAACAGCAGGGCGGCAAGGATGGCGACTGCGACGGTGGAAAGACGATGAAGCATGGGGTTCCTCCTCGGAGGGGGCGACGCGGGTCGTGCGTCGCGGCGGTGGTGAGGGGCGGGGGCGTGCGGACTACGAACTCGATGCTGCGGCGTGCGCCTTCTTCTGCGCTTGGGCCTCCTTCCCAAGGACTTCGATGTGCCGCACGGTGTAGATCGACAGCCAGAGCAGGAAGATCCACACGACGACGACGAGGGCGAGGATGCCGAAGCCCAGCGGGAGCCGCACCGCTTCGAGCGGCTTGCTGGCCTCTTCGGTGACGGGGTTGGAACTGCGGACGAACGAGGTGACGGCGCTTCCGACGTGCTCGGTGCGGCCGTTCTCGCCGATCAGGCGGGCCTCGATCGTGGCTTCGCCGGTGAACGGCGGGTCGAAGAAGGTGTCGGCCTTGCCCACGGTATCGGTCGTGTCGGCGCCGAGGTACACGGGATTCATCCCGCTCAGCCGCCTGCCGTCGTTCGGGAAGAAGTCGGCGATCAGGTAGAACTCGACGCGCTTGCGGTTGACCGCGGAGCCGTCGGGGTTGGTGACCGTCGCTTGCACGATGGTGCGGTCCAGGCGCCCGACGCCGAGTTCGACGGCGATCTGGGGTTGGGCGAGGCTGGCGCCGACGAGGGCGAGAGCGACCAGGACGGCGAGGCCGACGAGCAGCTGGACGAGCCAACGGGAGGAGCACGAGCGGGGGAGTCGGATGCTGCGGAGGACGTTCGTCGTGCGGGTCATGCGCCACCTCCCAGGGCTCCGCCGAGCGGGCTGGGGACCTCGCCCGTGGGCTGGGCGACGCGCTCGAGCTCGGGGTCGTCCTTCTCGTGGGCGACCATTTCGATCTCGTAGATGGGGAGCACGGGCACGAAGCGGAACAGGATCATCAGCAGCCAGGGGATGCCGGCGAAGCCGGCGAGGGTGATCAGGATCTCCACCAGGCTCGGAAAGTAGGGCACGATCTCGTGGCCCACGAGCGCGAGCTCCATCGGTGGAACGACGATCAGCACGCGCTTCACCCACATGCCGACGACGACGAGCGACGCGGCGGTGGTGAGGCCCGCGACCGTGCGGGTGCGTGGGATGGCGACGAGCAGGATCGGCACCACGATACCCAGGGCGATCCAGCCCCAGAACAGCCAGGCGTAGCGGCCGGTGAGCAGCATGCTCAGGACTGCGATGCCGTGTTCGGTCGAGGCGTAGCCGTCGGTGAGGTACTCGGCGAAGGTGAAGTAGGCGTAGAGCAGACCGAGCGACAGCATGATGTAGCCGAGGAACCGGAACTGGATATCGTGGATGTAGGCGTGCAGCTTGTACGCCGCGCGGTAGGCCGCGGCGACGATGATCACCAGTGCGACGCCCGAGAACAGCGCGGCGATGACGAAGTAGGGCGCGAAGATCGTGCTGTGCCAGCCAGGGCGCGTGGTGACCGAGAAGGCCCAGGCGAGCACCGAGTGCACGACGATCGCGATCGGGATGATCAAGACCGCCATGATGTTCAGCGAGCGCTCGAGCGTGCGCACCTGCTCGGGCGTGCTGCGCCAGTTGTCGGCCATGAACGCCCAGAGGCGCTTGCGGAAGCGGTTGGCGCCGGCCATCTTGTGCTCGAGCAGCGTGCCGAGATCGGGGATCAGCGGCAGGTAGAAGAACACCATCGTGGCGAGCAGGTAGGTGAGGATCGCGAAGGTGTCCCACACCATCGGTGAGGTGCCGTTGGGTTCGACGAACATGCGCCAAACGCGTTCGGGGCGCCCCATGTGGATGAACGGGAAGGCGGCCCCGACGATCAGCGTGACGAGCGCACAGGCCTCGGCGAGGCGGGCGATCGAGGCGCGCCAGCGGGCGCCGGTGAGGCGTAGGATCGCCGAGACGACCGCGCCGCCGTAGCTCAGGCCGATGAAGAACACGAGGTTGGCCGTGTAGACGCCCCAGGTGACGTTCTGGTTGAGGCCGGTCACGGTGAAGCCGCGGCTGAGCTGGACGATCCAGGCGACGCCGCCGGTCACGACGAGGGCGGTCAGGATCCAGAACAGGATCCAGAAGCCGCGCCCGGTCTGGCGCATGGGGCGAAGCGACGTCTCACGGAGGGTGAGGCCGGGATCGCCGTTGGGGGTCGTGGTGGTCATGACATGAGCTCCTGTCCCGGTTCCAGGCCGTCAGTAGTAGTCGAGGTCTTGGCCGTGCCCGGCGATGTAGTAGACGCTCGGGTGCGTTCCCAGCTCGTCCTTGAAGCGGAACGCGTCGTTCTTGCGCAGGAAGTCCGAGAGCTGCACGGTGTCGCGGCCGTTGGTCGCGAGGTCGTTCTCCCAATCGCCGATGTAGATCGCTTCCATCGAGCAGCGATCGACGCAGGCCGGCAGCTCGCCCTTCTTGAGCAGGTGCGAGCAGAAGGCGCACTTGCCGACCGTGCCCATCTTCTGGAAGCCGGGGTACTCCGGGCCCGCAGCGAACGGGACTTCGGCCGGGTCGACGTCGATGCCGTGATCGAAGTTGTAGTAGCGCGCGTCGTAGGGGCAGGCGGCGATGCAGGCGCGACAGCCGATGCACTTGTCCTGGTCGATGAGGACGAGGCCGTCCTCGTCGTAGAAGGTGGCCTTGACGGGGCAGACCTTGTAGCAGGGTGCCGAGTGGCACATCATGCAGGGGATGGGCAGGAAGAACGCCTGTCCGGCGTCGGTCTCGAGTTCGTACACCTTGATGAACTCGAGCTCGTCGGGCAGGAAGTGCATCTTCTGGCAGGCCTCGGTGCACTTCTTGCAGCCGTCGCACAGCCGCAGGTCGAACACCATGCTCCAGCGGTGCTCGAGCGTCGGCGGCTTGAGCGGCGTCCCCTGCGCCTCCGCGGCGAAGCGAACGACGTTCGGAAGCGTTGCCGCCCCGGTGATGGCGCCGATGGCGCCGGCCCCCAGGGCCTTGAGCACGGAGCGCCTCGACATGCCGGCCTCGGCCGCCTCCGGCACTCCCTTTTCGAGGAGCGCCCGGCTCCGTTCGTTCGGCTGAGACTTCGAGAGATTCACGAGGGACCCCCAACGTTGGTTCACAACGGTGACGGACCCGGCAAGACGTTTGTGGAGTGGTCTGGGTCCGCCGTCGATCGCGGATGCCCCAGGATGCCGTGTCGGGTAGGGGGTTGACCATGGATAAATGTCCCGGCCACGCTTGTCGGAGAACCTCCGACAGATCGCGCTGCGGGCGCGTCCCCCACGCACGACATGCGGATGCGAAACAGCGAGGTTGGCGCAAGAACGGCCGTTCGCGCGACGGCCCCAGGGCTCGCTACCGGCCCGTCGCCGAGGCAGGGCGAGGAGTCGCCGGGACCGTCGCGGCGGTGCATCGCGGCGATGGGTACCGGCGGGGTCGAGCCGCCGATCGAAGGAGGGTTCCGCTCCGCAGCCTCATAGATTGACAAACATCGATATGTCTCGTAGGCTCGCTGCATGCCCACGACCGCGACCGACGACCCCGCAGCGCTCGCTGCCACCTTCAAGGCGCTCTCCGATCCGGCCCGCCTTGCCATCCTCGACTTCCTCGCCGCGCCCGACCCGACCTGCTGCGCGAACGACGGCGCCGTGTGCGCCTGCGATCTCGAGGCGCCCACCGGGCTGAGCCAGCCGACCGTGAGCCACCACATGCGCATCCTCGTCGAGGCGGGCCTGGTGCGCAGCGAGAAGCGCGGGCGCTGGATGCACTACGACGTCGAACCGGCGGGCTTCGACCGGGCGCGGAGGGCGATCGACGCGTTCGTCGAGGCCGGGGACGCTTCGTTCGCGGCGTCGCCGGGTGCGGAATCGTCCGGGGCCGGCACGGTTTCGGCCCCCGAGCGACGCCGCGCGGCCGATGCGGAGTGCTGCGCATGACCGCCGCGCCGCGCTTCGGCGTCTTCATGCAGCCCATCCACGACCCGCGCGAGAATCCGACGCTCGCGCTCGAGCGCGACCTCGACCTGCTCGAGCACCTCGACCGGCTCGGCTTCGACGAAGCCTGGATCGGCGAGCATCACTCCACCGGCTGGGAACCGGTGGCCTCGCCCGGCGTGTTCATCGCCGCCGCCGCGGCGCGCACGAAGCGCATCCGTCTCGGCAGCGGCATCGTGCCCCTGCCGCAGCACCACCCGCTGCTCGTGCTCGACGAATACATCCTTCTCGACCACCTCACCCGCGGACGCGTGATGCTCGGCGTGGGGCCGGGCGGCGGCCTGCCCACCGATCCGCTCGTGCTGGGGATCGAGCCGTCGGAGCTGCCGCAGCGCTTTCTCGAGGCCTTCGACGTGATGATGCAGCTGCTCCGGGATCCCGAGCCGATCACCGTCGATGCCGGCTGGTTCCGGCTCCGGGACGCGACGCTGCAGCTGCGGCCCTACACCCGTCCCCGCATGGAGATGGCGATCGTCACCGGCACGAACGCCGATTCGCTCGAACGCATCGGCCGGCACGGCCTGCGCTGGCTCGTCGCCACGGCGCCCGACCGCATCGACGAGGCCTGGGCGCACGTCGAGCGCGGCGCCGCGGCGGCGGGCCGCACGCCCGACCGCCGCGTGGCCGCGCTTCCGATCACCCTGCACCTCGCCCCGACGCGCCGACAGGCCCGCGACGAGGTTCGCGAGGGGATCGCCCGCGAACGCTACGAGTTCTCGACGCCCGTCACGGGCTCGCCCGTGCCCGACGGGCCGCGCGAGACCTGGGTGGACCGCGTGGCCGAGCGGCCCACGGCGGTGATCGGCACCCCCGAGGACGCGGTCGAGAAGATCGGCGCCCTGCTCGAGCAGACCGGCGTGGGCACGATCCTGTTCACCGTCAAGGAGTGGGCGCCGCGCGAGGCGGTGCTGCGCAGCTACGAGCTGTTCGCGCGGCAGGTGATGCCGGCGCTGCAGGGCTCGACCGTCGGGCCGCTCGCGGCCGAGGCGGCGGCGAAGGGGTTGATCGCCGAGTCGTTCTGAGCCCGACCGGGTCCCGGGCGCTGCCCGAGGGCGACCGGCGCGGTCGACGTCGCTCGCGGGCCCTGCCGACGTCCCGACCTCAATCGTCGAACAAGGGGTGCGGCGCGTCGCCGCGCCCTTCGTGCGGGAAGCGCACCAGCTTGTTGTAGCCGCGCAGCGGCAGCGGCTCGCGATCGAGGCGGATGTCGACCAGCGTCGTGGTGTGCGGGCAGAACAGCGGCACGTCGCGACGCACGTCGCTGAGGTCGATCACGCCGTCCCACTCGGCGTGATCCTCGAGCGCCGAGGCGATCTCGAGCTCCTGCCGGTAGCCCTGGTAGCCGACCCGGTCGGTGCCCGACGCCGCCAGCAGCCGGAGCCCCACCGGCGCGCCGCGCAGGTCGGCCGAGGCCAGGTCGATGTGGAAGCAGCGGTAGGCGGGATCGGCCTTGTACACGTGGACGTCGTAGGTGAAGCCAGGCTCGATCTCGTGCACGGGCTCCCACGGACCGTCGGGGTCCCGACGGCTCAGGAACTCGACGAAGTAGTCGGGGACCGAGGCGCCCCGCTCGTCCCGCACCCGGAACACGATCTGCTGCCAGGGGCGCAGGTCGTCGCGGCGGGCGAAGAGCGCGCGGTTGTGCTCGCGGGCGTCGGCGAGCCAGCGCGCGTAGGCCGCCCGCGCGCGGCCACCGTCGGTGGCGCCGGTGCCGTCGGTGCCGTCGCCCCGGGGGTCCGCATCCGCGTCCTCGGACGCCGGGGCGTCCACGGCCAGGGCGGCGAGCACCATCGCCTGCAGGCGCTCCGTGGGCCGCCTCAGGATCGTCTCGTGGTCGCAGCCCGCGATCGCCACGGCGGGCGGCCCCACCTGCGCGCCGTTGCGGACGCGGGCGCGCTTGCGCCCCCGCGCCGCGCGGGTGAGGTCGAGCGTGAACATGCGGGCGTTCATCGCGGCGCCGGCGAGGCGCACCGTCCCGTCGCTGCCGGGCGAGTTGATCAGGCTGCGCGGAAAGGGGTAGCCCTCGATGCCGCAGAACACGAAGGCGCGGGGAGCCGTGCGCGCCCGCCCGGGGGCCGGGGGCTCGGTGCCCTCGTCCGGGGCGAGCGGGTCCTGGTCGTCGGGCCGCTCGGCGGGGTCCGGAGGCTCGGGACGGCGCCCGCCGCCGTCCTCGCCGTCGAACGCGAGGGCCGCGCCCACGAGATCGCGCCCCGCGAGCTCCCACGTCGTGCGGCTTCCCAGCTCGAGCGCGTCCAGGATCCGGTCGCCGGCTTCCATGAAGTCCGGGCCGATCTCGCGGTTGCCCCGGAACACCGCCCCGAGCATCCCGCGCCCCTTGTGGGCCAGCGGCGACCCGAAGGTCGCCGGCGCGAGCCCGATCAGCGTGCCGAGCCGCGCGGCCCGCTCGGGGCGCGCCGCCAGCCAGGCGCGCAGCACCAGCATCCCGGTCGAATGGACCATCGCGTCGAAGCGCGCCTCGGCGCCCAGCCCCGGCTCGAGTCGGATCGCCCGCTCGAAGCCCTCGGCGAGGTCCTCCAGGACGACCTCGTTCGTGAGGCTCGTGTACTCGACGACGTGCAGGTCGTCGTCGCCGTATCCGTGCCGGCGCAGGATCGCCCGCCATGCGTCGAACGCGCGCGCCGACGCGGCGTAGCCGTGGACGAGGACCAGGGGGCGACGGTGGGGCACGGGAGCCTCCTTGGGGACGCGGCCGGGCGGGCTACGCCCGGCTCGAGGTCACGGGGTCCGTGGGCGGGGGAGCCCGTCCCTCCGAACATACCGAGTGCACGCGCCCGCGGGCTTACGCGGCCGCGCTTGGATAGGCTCGGGACGTGCCGCACCTGACCAAGTCCCTCTACGTCGCCGGCGACCAGTGCCTGCGCCGGCTGTGGCTCCACGCCCACGCCGAGCACGAAGCGACCCCGCCCGACGAACCCACCCAGCGACGCTTTCGGCAGGGGACCGAGGTCGGCGAGCTGGCTCGGACCTGGTTCCTCGGCGGCGTCGTCGTTCGTGAACCAACGGGCATAGCTGAGATGCGCGTCC
>CBDUCW010000078.1:0-9118 GCA_965365745.1 uncultured Trueperaceae bacterium | reverse complement strand
AACGACCGGCACCGCGCCGAACTCCTCGGCGAAGGTGGCGTAGACGCCGAGCATCTGCTCCATCTCCGCGACCGCCTCCTCGGCGGTGGCGTGCGCGGTGTGCCCCTCCTGCCACAGGAACTCGGTGGTGCGCAGGAACGGCCGGGTGCGCAGCTCCCAGCGCATGACGTTGCCCCACTGGTTGTACAGCAGCGGCAGGTCGCGGTAGCTCTGGATCCACTTCGCGTACATCTCGCCGAAGATGGTTTCGCTCGTCGGGCGAACCGCGAGCGGCTCCTCGAGCTCCTTGCCGCCGGCGTGCGTGACGACCGCGAGCTCGGGGCTGAAGCCCTCGACGTGGTCGGCCTCCCGCTCGAAGAAGCTGGTCGGGATGAGCAGCGGCATGTAGAGGTTCTCGTGCCCGGTCTCCTTGAACATCCGGTCGAGGTCGCGCTGAATGTTCTCCCACAGCGCGTACCCGTAGGGCTTGATCACCATCGATCCGCGGACCGGGCTCAGGTCGGCCAGGTCGGCTTTGTAGACGATTTCGTTGTACCAGGCCGCAAAATCTTCGGATTGCGGCGTGACGCCTCGGTTTTTGGCCATAACGCTCCAATCTAGCAGCCGGGTTCGCGCGACGGCGTAGGACCGGCGCGGCCGTACCGCTTCGCCGTGCCGCTCGGGCCGCCGCGACGCTCGGCGGAGCGCCGCCGTCGCCCGGACCCGCACACCGAACGACGCCCGGGCGCCTCCCGCCGTGGGGCCGGCGCCGCCCGGCCCCCTACGTCACCAGGACCGGCACGTCGGAACGGCTCAGCACCTCGTCGAGCACGCCGCCGAGCATCGACTCGAGCCACCGGCTGTAGCTGTAGCTGCCCATCAGGATCACGTCGCTGCGGTGCGTTTCGGCGGCATCGAGGATCGCGGTGGCCACCGGCGCGGAGGCCTCGAGGTAGGTGGCATCGAGCCGGAAGCGGTCGAGGTAGCCGCGGGCGCGCCCCAAGGCCGAGGTGAGCGTCTCGTCGTCCTCGGCGACCGAGATCACCGAGAGGTCGACGTGCCACTTGGCGATCGCATAGGCGGACGCGAACAGCGCTTCCTCGGCTCGGGGCGAGCCGTCGTAGGCGAGCAAGGCGCGCCGCAGCGGCCGGGGGTGCTCCGGGACCACCAGCAGCGGGCGCGGGCAGTTTCGCAGCAGGGTGCGAAAGGCCGAGGCGAGCACCAGGCCCGGCTCGACCGGGGCCTCGGGCGCGACGACGACCATGTCGACCCACGGCGCCCGCTCGAGCAGGACGTCTTCGAACACGCCGACCGCTTCGGCGTACTGCCCCTCGACCCCCACCTCGGCGCAGCGCCACTCGAAGCGCTCGCGCGTCTGCAGCGCCTCGTCCGACTCCGCCTCGGCCTTGGTCGCGAAGACCTGCAGGCCGAACAGCGTGGCGCGTTCACGACGCGCGAACATCAGCGCCTGCTCGAGCGCCTCGTCGCCGCGCCCGAGCCCCACCAGCACGTCGTCGGCCAACCGGATCCCGTCGGAGGCCTTGGGGTTCTGGATCAGGTCGCGCAGCATCTCGTCGCGCTGCTCCGAACTGAAGCGCGATCCGCGGCGCACGTTCTCGGCGATCGTCTCGGTCGAGAAGGTCCAGCCGAGCTCCTCCTGCAGGCGGGCGCGGTGCTCGCCCAGCCACAGGTACAGGTCGGTCTCGGTGCGCCCCGCGAAGCCGTCGAGCAGGCGGCTCGCCCGGATCGCCCGCACGACGGGCAGGTACACGTGGTCGTACCAGTGCGCCACGGCCTCCTCGTAGGGCACGTCGCGATCTTCCTCGAGGCCCATGAAGTAGCGGTGGACGCGGATGTGTTCGCGCAGATCCTCGTAGCGCCCGGGCGCCGTGACCTCGAGCGAGGCCTCGGGGCGCAGTTCGTCGAGCTCGGTGTCCTGGAGGAACTTCGCGTACTCGGCCTTGAGGATGATCGCGGTGGGGTCGTCGGTCGGCGACAGCGGCACCTTCGTGACGACGGACGTCACGTAGGCCTGGATGTACTCCGCCCCGAGTTCGCGCATCACCGACACGCGGTGGTTGCCGTCACGCACGAAGAAGGCGTCGCCGATCCGGTACAGGTCCACCGGCGGAAGCCCGCTGGGGCCGGTCATGGCCAGCTTCACGCGAACCCAGCGCTCCTTGTCGCTGTCCTGCCGCGGCAGGAACTCGCGCGTGAAGTCGTTGTAGCGGCCCACGCTGCCGACGATCGCCTCGAGCGGAACCTCGGTCAAGTCGCGCCGCGAGCTCTCGACCCCGCGGAATTGGCGGCGCACGTCGTCGTAGGACAGCAGCGGCTCGTCGCGCCCCGACACGACGCTGAGCACCTCGCGGAGACGCGCCCGTCGCCGGGCGCGCCAGAAGTCGGAGGTGGCCCTTGCGGTACCCGTGGCAGGCTCGACCATGGAGCGATCATGCCACGGCCGTCCGCGATCGTCTGCTGCGAGATCCGGCCGCAGCGACCATCCGACCGCAGGCGCAGCCGGCGGTGGCGGGCACCGACCCGCCCCGCGTGCGTTCGCGGGCCGGGACCGTCGTGGCCGACGGCGCCGGATCGGACGGGTGCTATAGTCCGCGCATGAACCGCCGCATGATGCGTAGACTCCCGTCGATCCGCTGAGCCGCCGCTCGGCCGTCGATGGGCGCCGCATTCCGGCGCCCTTTTTTCATGGAGGATCGCTCGCAGGTCCACGGTCCGTCGACGCGCCCCCTCCGAGGACCTCGCGCCGAAGCCGACCGGCACCGGCACGCGCACCCGACCCATTCGCCGCAGCCCGAATCTGATCCCAGGAGACGCCATGGCCGACCCCACCGCAATCGCCGAACCGGAGCGCAGCGACGCACGCTCCGACGGCACGTACTACGCCACCACCCCGATCTTCTACGTCAACGCGGCGCCGCACATCGGCCACGCGTACACGACCATCCTGGTCGACGTGGTGACGCGCTTCCACCGGCTCAAGGGCGACGACACCTTCTTCCTGACCGGCACCGACGAGCACGGGGAGAAGGTGGCGCAGGCCGCCGAGGCCGCCGGCACGACGCCGCAGGCCTACACGGACGAGGTGTCGCAGGAGTTCCGCAGCGCCTGGGACCGGCTCGACATCGGCTACGACGAGTTCATCCGCACGACCGAGCCGCGGCACAAGGAGGTCGTCCAGGACGTCCTGCAGCGGGTCTACGACAACGGCGACATCTTCTACGGCGAGTACTCGGGGCTGTACTGCGTCGGGGCGGAGCGCTTCGTCACCGAGAAGGAGCTCGTCGACGGCAAGTGCCCCGACTCGAACGATCCGCCCGAGTTCCGCACCGAGGCCAACTACTTCTTCCGCATGGAGAAGTACCGGCCGTGGCTGCGCGAGACGATCCAGCGCAACCCCGACCTGATCCGGCCGACCCGCTACCGCAACGAGGTGCTGGCCATGCTGCGCGAGCCGATCGGCGACCTCTCGATCAGCCGCCCCAAGAGCCGCGTTTCGTGGGGGATCGAACTCCCCTGGGACACCGACCACGTCACCTACGTGTGGTTCGACGCCCTGATCAACTACTACTCGGCGCTCAAGTCCGAGGGGCGCGAGCAGCGCTACTGGCCGGCCGTGAACCACTTCATCGCCAAGGACATCGTCAAGCCGCACGGCGTGTTCTGGCCCACGATGCTCAAGGCCGCCGGACTCCCGCTCTACAAGCACCTCAACGTGCACGGCTACTGGCTCGTCAACGAGCGCAAGATGGGCAAGTCGCTCGGCAACGCGGTCGAGCCGCTCGATCTTCAGGCCAAATACGGCAACGACGCCTTCCGCTACTTCCTGCTGCGCGACATGACCTTCGGGCTCGACGCGAGTTTCAGCGAGCGGGGGCTGGCCGAGCGCATCAACAGCGACCTCGCCAACGACTTCGGCAACCTGCTCAACCGGACGCTCGGGATGCTGGCCAAGTACCGCGACGGCGCGATCCCCGCCGCCTCGGAACTCGAGCCGGTCGACGAGGCCCTGCGCGATCGCTTCGCCGTGCTCCCCGACAAGGTGATCGAGCGCTTCGACGCGCTCGAGTTCGACCGCGCGATCGAGGACGTGCTCGAAGCGGTCCGCGCCGCGAACAAGTACATCAGCGACACCGCCCCGTGGGACATCGCCAAGGCCGCAAAGAACGGCGACGAGGGCGCCGCAGCGCGACTCGACACCGTCCTGCACAGCGCCGCCGAAGCGCTCCGCTGCGCCGCGATCCTGCTCTCGCCGGTGATTCCGGCGAAGTCCCGCGAGCTCTTCGCACAGCTCGGCATCGACGATGCCGACATCGATCTCGACGCGGCCCGCTCGTGGGACGCCATTCCCGACGGGACGGCGACCGCGCCCGGCGATCCGCTGTTCCCCAAGGTCGACCTCGACGCGCTCGACGAAGAGCTCGCCGCACCCGTGGTGGCGCTCGACCACAAGGACGAGATCGGCATCGACGACTTCGCCAAGCTCGAACTCCGGGTCGCCGAGGTCACCGCCGCCGCGCCGCACCCGAACGCCGACAAGCTGCTGGTTCTGACGGTGCAGGTCGGCCCCGAGGAACGCACCGTGGTCTCGGGCATCAAGGCCGACTACACGCCGGAACAGCTGGTGGGTCTCAAGGTGATCCTCGTCTGCAACCTCGCGCCGGTGAAGCTCCGCGGCGTCCTGTCGGAAGGGATGATCCTCGCCGCCGAGGACGACGGCGGCAGCCTGTCGCTGGCGACGCTCGACCGCGACCTCCCGAGCGGCAGCGAGGTGACGTGACCGCCCTGCGGGTCGCGCTGCTCTCGGCCTGGCACGTCCACGCCGTCGACTACCTCCGCGAGGCCCGCGCGCTCGACGGCATCGAGGTCGTCGCGTTCTGGGACGACGATGCCGAGCGCGGGGCGGCCTTCGCCCGCGAACACGACCTCCCGCTGGAGCCCGACCTGGACGCGATCTTCGCCCGCGACGACGTCGATGCGGTGATCTGCACCACGGCGACCCGCGACCACCGCGACGTGCTCACGCGCGCCGCGGAGGCCGGCAAGCACATCTTCACCGAGAAGGTGCTGGCGGCCAGCCGCGCCGAAGCCGACGCGATCCTGGCGGCGGTCGACGCCGCCGGCGTCGAGCTGATGGGTTCGTTGCCACGCCTGACCGGGAGCGCCTACCGGACGACGCAGCGGGCGCTCGACGAGGGGCGCCTCGGCACCGTGAGCCTCGCCCGCTGCCGGGTCGCCCACGACGGGGCCGTGGCCCGCGACGGGAACCCGGGATGGCTTCCGGCGCGGTTCCTCGATCCGGGGCCCGCGCAGGGGGGCGCCCTGATCGATCTCGGGGCCCATCCGATCTACCTGCTCGCGCGCCTGCTGGGGCGCCCCTCGGCGGTGACCGCACGGTTCGCGTCGGCGACCGAGGCCGCCCGCCGCACCGGCGTCGACGACACCGCGGTCGTCGTGGCCGAGTTCGGGGGCGCCGGCGGTCCGCTGGGGATCATCGAGACGGGCTTCGCCTCGGTCCCCCACGGCATGCGACTCGAGCTGCACGGAACCGAGGCGGTCCTCGAGGCGGACGACGCGTCGGTCCGCCTCCTGCCGCGGGGCGGCGACCCGGTCGAGCTCGAGTCGGTACCCCCCGACCGCTCGCCCATGGCGCAGTGGCGCGACCGCATCGCGCGGGGCGTCGATCCGACGGTGACCCGCGACGACCTGCGCGTCCTCACCGAGGTGAACGAGGCGGCGGCACGCTCCGCGCGCGACGGGATCCGCGTCCACCTCCCGTGATCCCGAGGGCGGCGCCGGTAGGCTCGGCTCCATGATCCCCGCGGACCGCCGGCTCGACGTCTACGCCCGCCTCGCCGTCGAGGTCGGGCTCAACCTGCAACCCGACCAGAAGCTGATCGTGATCGCTCCGCTCGAGGCCGCACCGATCGCCCGGGCCGTGGCGCGGCACGCCTACCGCCGCGGCGCCCGCTTGGTGGAGGTCCTGTGGCGCGACGGCGAGCTACTCCGCATCCGCCACGAGCACGCCCCGCCCGGGAGCTTCGATGCGACGCCCCGCGGTCGCGTGGCGGCGCTGAACCACGCCATCGACGACGATGCGGCCCTGCTCAGCCTGAGCGACAGCGATCCGACGCTGCTCGAGGGGGTCGACCCCACCGACGTCGCGACGCGGACCCGGGCGACCGCCCGCGCCCTCGCGCCCTTCAACCGGGTGCGGGGCGAACAGGGGCTGAACTGGAGCCTGATCGGCGTCCCCACCGTGGCCTGGGCGCGAACCGTCTTCCCCGGCCGCGACGACGAGGACGCCGTCGCGACCCTGTGGGACGCGATCCTGCGCACCGTGCGGGCCGACCTCGACGATCCCATCGCCGCCTGGGACGCCCACCTCGGCGAGCTCGCGCGCGCGCACGAGCGCCTCAACGGCCGAGGCTACGACGCGCTGCACCTCCGCGGCGGCGGCACCGATCTCCGGGTGGGCCTCCCCGACGGCCACCGCTGGCTGTCGGCCCGCTTCCGGCGTCGCGACGGGGTGCCCTTCGTCGCCAACCTCCCGTCGGAAGAGGTCTTCACGAGCCCGCACGAGGCGCGGGCCCAGGGAACGGTGCAGGCCACGAAGCCGCTGATCTACAACGGCACGCGGATCGAGGGCTTCGGCATGCGCTTCGAGGAGGGGCGTGTGGTCGAGCACTGGGCGGATCGCGGCGCCGCCACCCTGAAGGGGATCCTCGACGCCGACGCCGGGGCCCGGCGGCTGGGCGAGGTCGCGCTGGTCCCCCACAGCAGCCCCATCTCGCAGTCCGGCCTCCTGTTCCACAACACGCTCTACGACGAGAACGCGGCCAGCCACATCGCGCTGGGGCGCGGCTTCCCGTTCACGCTGGAGGGCGAGCCCAACCGCGCGGCCGCCGATGCGGCGGGGCTCAACGACAGCGCGCTCCACGTCGACTTCATGATCGGGTCGGCCGCCATGGACGTCGACGGCATCACCGCCGACGGGCGCCGCGAAGCGGTGATGCGCGCCGGGGAGTGGGCCTTCCCGGACTGATCCCGGCCGGGTCTCCGCCGCGCACGTCTAGGATGGTCGGCGAAGGAGGCCCCTCGTGAACACCTGGGTAGCGCTCGCCTTCGTCGCGCTCGGCCTCGTGGGCGTGGTGCGGTGGCGCTGGATGGCGTGGATGCGCAATGCCCCGAGCCGCTCGTTGCGCGGCGCGGAGTTCGATCCCCCGGACGCCCTGCTGGTGACCTATCGCGTCGTCGGCGCCGTGCTGGTGCTGATCGGCGGGGCCGGCCTCGCGGGGTGGTTCGGCGCCTAGGCGCCTCCCGACCCGGCGCCCCGTCAGATCCCCAGCCCGGCGCGGACGCACTTGATCTGCAGGTAGCTGTAGGCCCCGCCGAGGCGCTCGTAGAGCGGCTTGAGGCGTCGCCGCTCGTCGGCCGGGAGCGTGTCGAGCGCGGCCTCGATCCGGTCGACGTCCTCGCGTCCGAGGCCGGTGGCCTCCTCGACGGTCAGGTCGCCGCGGGCGACGAGGTCGGCCACGTGCCCCTCGACCGTGCGCAGCTTGAGCCCGCGCATCGATGCGACCGCTTCGGTTCCGTAGCCCTCGAGGATCAGCTCCCGCGTGGTCTCGACCGTGTCGAGCCCGTCGTCGTCGAGCGCGTCGGGGCGCCCGGCATCGGCCGTCGACGCGGCCGGCGGCGCGTCGGCGGCCGCGGTCGCCCCTCCGGCAGCCGCGAGCAGCTCGGGCTGTTCGACGCGCGGTTCGCCGGCGGCACCGGCTTCGGCGGCAGCGCCGAAGCCCCGCAGCACCTCGAGGAAGGCGTCGCCGTAGCGGGCGAGCTTGGTCTCCCCCACGCCCGAGACGCCCCGCAAGCCGGCGCGCGTGGTGGGGATCTCCTCGGCCATCTGCCGCAACGTGGCGTCGTGGAACACGACGTACGGCGGCACGCCCTGCTCCTTCGCGAGCTCGGTTCGCAGGCCGCGCAGCGCGTCGAAGCGGGCCCGCACGTCGTCGGGCAGGTCGTCGTGCGTCGTCCGCGCCCGCGCCGCCCGGCCGCTTGCCCCCGAGCGGGGCGAGGAGTCCTTGCGCAGCTCGACGCGGGCGTCGCCCTTGAGCACCTTCGCGGCGGGGGGCGCCATCTGCAGGCCGCCGTAGTCGGTCGCCCGGAGGTAGCCGGCGGCGACGAGCTGCCGCGCCACCGAGCGCCACCCGGCCGCGTCGAGCTCGTCGCCGATGCCGTAGGTGCTGACCGTGTCGTGCCCAAGCTCGCGGATGCGCTTCGTGTCGGCCCCGCGCAGGACGTCGACCAGGTGACCGGCCCCGAAGCGATTGCCGGTGCGGGCGACCGTCGAGAGCAGCTTCTGCGCGGCGACCGTGCCGTCCCAGGTCTCGACGCCGTCGAGGCACACGTCGCAGTTGCCGCAGTCGCCGGAATGCGATTCGCCGAAGTACTCGAGCAGCACCTGGCGCCGGCAGCGCGCCGTCTCGCAGTAGCCGAGCAGCGCGTCGAGCTTCTGCCGCTCGACCCGCTTGTGGGCGTCGGAGCCGGTGCCGTCGTCGACCATCCGCCGCACCATGACGACGTCCTGCAGGCCGTACGTCATGAAGGCGTCGGAGGGGAGTCCGTCGCGCCCCGCGCGGCCCGTCTCCTGGTAGTAGCCCTCGAGGCTCTTGGGCACGTCGAGGTGGGCCACGAAGCGGACGTCGGGCTTGTCGATGCCCATGCCGAAGGCGATGGTCGCCACGACCACGAGGCCGTCCTCGCGCAGGAACCGCTCCTGGTGGGCCTGGCGCGTCTCGGCGTCGAGGCCGGCGTGGTACGGGATCGCGTTGACGCCGCGCTTGAGCAGCCAGGCGGCGGTGGAGTCGACCGACTTGCGCGACAGGCAGTACACGATGCCCGCCTCGCCGGGGTGCGTGCGCTCGATGAAGCGCAGCAGCTGATGGCGGGCGTTGCGCTTGTCGACGACGGTGTAGCGGATGTTGGGTCGGTCGAAGCTGCTGACGAAGCGGCGGGCGCGCTCGAGTTCGAGCTTCTCGGCCATCTCGGC
Source organism: uncultured Trueperaceae bacterium (assembly GCA_965365745.1). Classification (GTDB taxonomy): domain Bacteria; phylum Deinococcota; class Deinococci; order Deinococcales; family Trueperaceae; genus CBDUCW01. The sequence continues at coordinate 72 of CBDUCW010000078.1, read as the reverse complement.
GCGCGTGCGCGCGTCGGCCGTCGCGGTGAGCGCCATGCGCGGGACGTCGGGGAAGCGACGGGCCAGCTCACC
>CBDUCW010000077.1:0-9344 GCA_965365745.1 uncultured Trueperaceae bacterium | reverse complement strand
GGCCCGCCGCTCTGCCCGAGGAGTCCCGGTGATGACGTCTCGATGAAGCGCGGGGAAATGGACCCTTCGACGCGCACCTGCCGCTCGAGCGTCGGCCACCAGAACACGAGCGCGGCGGCGGGGTTGGCGTGCAGGTCGCGCGCCTTGCGGCTTCCGTAGTTCGAGTAGAAGACGAAGCCCGCCGCATCGACGGCCTTGAGCAGCACCATCCGCGCCGAGACGCGCCCCTCGGCGTCGGCCGTCGCGAGCGTCATCGCGTTCGCTTCGCGCAGGCCGGCGCCCACGGCCGCATCGAACCAGTGCCGGAACTGCCGGATCGGATCGGGATCGAGGTCGTCGCGCTCGAGCGTGCCGTTCCGATACGCCGTGCGGAGTTCCGCGACCCCGTCGGCGCCGCCGTCGCGGCGCGAAGGACCGCTGTCGTCGTCGTGGGCCATGCACCGAGTGTAGCGACCCCGCCGCCGCCGCGACGGCGAGGCGCCGCACGGTCGGGGGCGCCGTTCCGGCCGCGCGTGGGGCCGTTCGTAAGAGAGGCGTAAGCCCCCCCGGTCTACATTCATCCCGTGCTTGCGCGGGGACCACCTTCCCCCACCCGATTCCCCCGATCGCCTCGCGCACGCCCACGACCCCATCGCGGGTCGCTCCACAGCCAGCCACCGCCACCGCAGTCGCATCGTCGAGCCATTCCCTCCGAACTGCGGGGCGGTGGCGTTCTGTGGCGTTCGCGCGGCTCTGCTAGCGTGCCGGCATGTCCCCGGTGACCGATCCGCCGCGCAACGAGCTCGGCGGCGAGACCAGCCCCTACCTGCGCCAGCACGCCGCCAACCCGGTCGCGTGGCTGCCGTGGGGCGAGGCGGCGTTCGAGCGCGCCGAGCGCGAAGACAAACCGATCCTGCTGTCGGTCGGCTACTCGGCCTGCCACTGGTGCCACGTGATGGCGCACGAGTCCTTCGAAGACCCGGCGACCGCCGAGCAGATGAACCGCGACTTCGTGTGCGTCAAGGTCGACCGCGAGGAGCGCCCCGACGTCGACGCGGTCTACATGGCCGCGGTGCAGGCGATGACCGGCCACGGGGGCTGGCCCATGACGGTGGTGCTGACGCCCGACGGGCGTCCGTTCTTCGGCGGCACGTACTTCCCGAAGACGGCTCGGTACGGGCAACCCGCCTTCCGCACCGTCCTGACGTCGCTCGCAGACGCCTGGGCGAACCGACGCGAGGAGGTCGAGGCGGCGGCCGAGGGCGCCACCCGGGCGATCGAGGCGATGCAGCGGGCGGTCGAGCGGCGCCGTTCCACGGACGCGGACGGGCCGGCCGACGACCGCGCCGCCGCCGCGCCGGCGCTCGAGCGCGCCCGCTGGGCCCTCCGCGCGGCCTTCGATGCGCAGCACGCGGGCTTCGGCGGTGCCCCCAAGTTCCCGCCCCACGGGGCGCTCCGCTTCCTGCTGCGACAGCGCGACGAGGAGCTGCGCGCGATGGCCGTCCGAACGCTCGAGGCGATGGCCGCCGGCGGCATCTACGACCAGCTCGGCGGCGGCTTCGCCCGCTACAGCGTCGACGCGATCTGGCGCGTGCCGCACTTCGAGAAGATGCTCTACGACAACGCGCTGCTCCTGGGGGCCTACGCCGAGGCCGCGGCGCGCACGGACGACGCGCGCGCCCGGAGGGTGGCGCTCGAGACCGCCGGCTTCCTGCTGCGCGAGCTGCGCGCGCCGGGCGGCGCTTTCTTCAGCGCCCTCGATGCCGACAGCGAGGGCGAGGAGGGGCGCTTCTACACCTGGACGGCCGAGGCCTTCGACGCGGCCGCGGGGCCCGATGCGGCGCTCGCCCGCACGCGCTTCGGGGTGCGGGCGTCCGGCGATCTCGAGGGCAAGAACGTCCTGCACCTCGCAGCGACGGTCGACGAGGCGGCCGCGCGGCACGGGGTGGACCCCGACGACGCCCGGCGGCGCCTGGGGCGGGCGCGCGAACGGCTGCTCGCGGCACGGGCGACGCGGGTCCGGCCCGGGCTCGACGACAAGGTGCTCGCGTCGTGGAACGGGCTCGCCCTCGGCGGCCTGGCCGAGGCCGGACGCCTGCTGGCGCGCCCCGACCTGACCGAGGCCGCCCGCGACGCGGCCGCGTTCCTGCGGCGGGAGCTGTGGCGGCCCGGCGACGGGCAGCGTCCCGGACGCCTGTGGCACGTCTGGCACGCCGACGTCGGCGCGCGCGTCGAGGGGCTGCTCGAGGACTACGCCTATCTGGGGCTGGGGCTGCTCGCGCTCTACCGGAGCACGTTCGAGCCGCGCTGGCTGCGCTGGGCGCTCGAGCTCGGCACCGCCATCGAGGCGCGCTTCGCCGATCCGGAGGGCGGCTACTTCAGCACCGCCGACGACCCCGAACGGGCCGGCGCGGCCGACGCGCTGGTGGTGCGGCCCAAGGACCGCTACGACGCCGCGACGCCCGGGGCCTCGAACGCCGCGGCGCAGCTCCTGCTGCGGCTCGCCCGCATCACCGGCCGCTCGAGCCGGGAGGCCTCGGCGGTGCGCGCGGTGGCCCCGATGCTCGAGGCCGTGGCCGAGCGGCCGACCGGCTTCGCCTCGGCGCTGCAGACCCTCGAGGAGGCGCTCGCGCCGCCCCTCGAAGTGCTCCTCGTCGGCCCGGCCGACGACGACGCGATGCGGGCGCTGGTCGGCGTGCTCTCTCGCCCGCTCCCGTTCGTCGCGGTGGCGCGCATCGACGACGCCGACGACCCGCTGGCGCAGGAGATCGCCTGGGCGCAGGGGCGGGGCCGGGTCGACGGGCGACCGACGGCCTACGTGTGCTCGGCCGGAACCTGCCGCCTGCCCGTGACCGATCCCGAGGCGCTCGAGCGCGAGCTCGCCGCGGTCGGAGCGGCGGAGCCCGCACCCGGCCGCCGCCGGCGCGACCCGGAGCCGCCGACGCCGTAGCGCCCCGCCCCGACGGACGCCGGAGCGGTGGGATGATGGGGCGTGCCCGCCAGCTTCGAACTCGTCGTGGGGCCGCCCGCGAGCGGAAAGACGACCGTCGCGCTCGACCGCGTGCGCGATGCGGTCGCGGACGGCGAACGCGTCTGGTGGGTCGGTCTTCCGCACCAGCGGGCGGCGACGTACCGGCGCGCCACCGCGGCGGGAGCCGTGCTCGGCCTCGACGTCCTCAGCAGCCAGCAGCTCTACTACCGCCTGCTGTCGCAGGCCGCCGAGCTGCGTCCGTTGATCGTGGGAACCGGCCGCATCGCCTGGATCGGGCGGGCGCTCGCCGAGTTCGCGGGCGCCGTGCCCGCACCGGGCGAGGCTCGGCTGTTCACCGCCGCGGTGGCCGAGGCCAAGCGCTTCGGCCTGGGCCCTGGCGACCTCGCGCCCCACGACCCCGAGACCGAACGCCTGCAGCGCGTGTTCGCCGCCTACGAACGGCTCAAGGGGGAGCGCTGGGACTACGACGACTACCGCCTCGCGGCCTTCCGCATGCTGCACGGGGCGGGCGGCGCGGCGCCGAACTGGCCCGGCTTCGCCGCCGGCACGGCACCCGACCGGATCGTCTTCGACGGCTACCGCGAGCTGGGCCCGCTCGAGCTGGCGATCGCGCAGGGGCTCGCCACGACGGCGGGCATCCCCGTGCTCGCCTGCCTCCCGGAGGTCCCGCCCGGACTCCGGGCCGACCGCGAGCTTCCGCCGCGCGACGCCGGGCGCATCGAGCGCCTGCGCGCCCCCAACCCGGTCGCCGAGGCCCGCTGGGTGATGCGCGGCCTCAAGCGCGACCTGGCCGCCGGGATCGAGCCGCTGGACCTGGCCGTGATCGTGCCCGACGGCGACGCCCGCCCGCTGCTGTCGCTGGCCGACGAGTACGGCGTGCCCTTCATGGACGAGACCCCGTCGGCCCTGGCCGACACGCGCGCCGGTCGGCGCCTGCTCGACCTGCTCGAGCTGGCCGAGCAGCCCACCGCCTCGCGGCTGTTGGCCGTGCCCGAACTGCAGCCGCTCGCGTCGGCGGCCCTGGCGCGGGGCGTGGCGGGCCGCGAGGCCATCGACGCCCTCGCCCGCGACCTGGGCCTGAGCGAGCTGTGGACGAGCTGGAGCGCCCGGCTGGCGCCCGACGCCCCCGCGGCTCCCAACCGCCCACCCACGGCGGACGCCACGCCCGCCGACGCGGACGAACTGGCCTGGGCCCGCGCGCGCGTCGAGCAGGCGCTCGAGGACGTTCCCCACGACGAGGCGATGCCCGCGAGCCGCTTCCGGGACCACGCCCTCGAGCGCGCGGCCGAGGCCCGCAGCCTCGCCCGCGGTGCGCACTTCCGCGCCTGGTGGGCGGCCCTGCTGCAGGAGACCGTGCTCTTCGACCGGCCGCGCGGCGGCGTGGCGCTGCTGGGGCCGACGCAGGCCTCCGGTCGACGCTTCCGGCGCGCCTACCTGATGGGGGCGGTCGAGGGCGCCTACGGCGCCGGCGAGGCCGAGGACTACTTCGTGCCCGAGGAGCACCGCCAGCCCTGGGAGGCGATCGTGACCGCGCCCGGACGGGCGGGGCTGCCGCGCCGCTTCCGGGGCCGCGACCGCGCCGTGCACGCCGAGCTCCTGACGCGCGCCGACGAGCTCGTGGTCAGCTACGCGGACGGCGACCAGGGGGGGCGGAGGGCGCCCGAACCCGCCCTGGTCGGTGCCGCGCCCGCGCCGCTCCCGCCGCTCCCGGCCGGCAGCCGGCTCGAGCGGGCCGACGGCGAGACGTACATGGCGGACCTCGGGACCCTCGAGCTCGGCGACCTCGGGCTCGAGGACCTGCGCCGCTACGACATCTGCTCGTTCCGCGGCTGGGCGGTGCGGCGCGCGCTCGAGGGCGACCCCGAGCCGTGGCGGGACCTCGTGCGGGATCTCCGCGCGCTCGAGGCCGACGTCCACGAGGCGCTCGACGACGTAGCGGCCCGGCACCCGGACCACGCGGAGTGGCTCGCCCGGCACCGGGAGCAGCTCGCCGCGTACCGGTTCGGGGTCGACCTGCCTTCGAAGGAGGGCCCCGGCGCGTACCTCGACGGAGCCCGCCGCAGCGACCGCATCGCGCACGTGCTCCGGTTCGTGGCCCCCGGCTCCGTCCGCGACCCGGCCGAGGCCCGCGTGCGGATGGCGAACCGGTGGAACGAGCGCTGGGCCGCGCACATCCTGCTGCAGGAGCACGCCCGCAGCATCGACGCCGTGCACCTGTGGGTGTGGCCCGTCGGCGGTGAGCCCATCGACGCCTACCCGACCGGTGTGGATCCCGTGCGCGAGGGGCTGCGCCGCCTGCAACGCGACGTGGGCGCCGCCCAGCGCGGCGCGCGCAGCGGTCGGGTGGTTCCCGAGCCGGGCTACCACTGCCGATCCTGCGCCGTGATCGACGTCTGCCGGATCGGAGGGCGCTGACGTGCGCGTTCGCGTCGCTTCGGCCGGAACCGGAAAGACCACGCGCCTCGTGCGCAGCGTGCTCGAGCGCGTACGGGCCGGCACCCCGCTGCGACGCATCGCCGGCGTCACCTTCACGCGGGCGGCCGCCGACGAGCTGCGCCAGCGCGTCGCCGCGGCGCTCGAGGAGGTCCGCGCCGAGCAGCGCTACGCCGGTGCCCCGTTCGAACTCGACGCCGAGGGCCGGCGGGCCCTGGACGAGGCCGCCCACGAGATCGACGGAGCCACCCTGACCACGATCCACGGCTTCATGATCGGCGCGCTGCGCCTCACGGCGCCCACGCTCGGCATCGATCCCGACTTCCGCATGATGGGCGAGTGGGAGGCGCAGGCGATCTTCGAGGAGGAGTTCGCCGGCCTCGCCTACCTCGCGACGGACCCCGATCATCCGCTCCACGAGGCGGTGGCGCGGCTCGGGCCCACGGCGCTCGAGCGGCTGGCCGAGCTCTACGCGAAACGATCGCTGGCCGAGCACGTGGTGCCCGACGCGTCCGACGAGGCGCGGGCCCTGGTCGCGGTGTGGGAGGCGGTGGTCGAGCGCGTGCGGGTGCGCCTGGGCCGCTCCGTCCTGCCCGTGTCGGAGGTCGAGCAGCGCGCCCTGCGCCTGGCGGACGCGCGACCGGCGGTGGCGCGCGTCGCGGCGCGCTTTCCCGTGGTCTTCGTCGACGAGTTCCAGGACGTCAACCCGGTGCAAGGGCGCTTCTTCGCGCGGCTCGAGCGAGCCGGCGTCGATCTCGAGGTCGTCGGCGACCCCAAGCAGTCGATCTACGGCTTCCGGAACGCCGACGTCGGGGTGTTCCGCGCCGCCCTCGACGCCGGCGATGCGCTGCCGCCCCTGACCACGACGTACCGGCACGCGCCGCCGCTGGTGGACCTTCTCAACCACCTCACCGGCCGTCTCGCCGAGCGCGGGCGCGGGTTCCGGCCCCAGGAGGCGCCCCCCGTCCGGGCGGCGCAGCCCTCCGCATCGGGCCGGGCCGAGCTCCACTGGGTCGCCGCCGACACCTCGATCGCCGAGCTGCGGCCCACCGAGGGCGTCGTGCTCGCCGAGCGACTGCGGGCGGCGCACGACGAGGGGGTCGCCTGGACGGAGATGGCCGTGCTGGCGCGCGGCCATGCGTCGCTGGAGGCGGCCGAAGGAGCGCTGCGGCAGGCCGGTATCCCCGTCGTGCGCGGAAGGGGGCGCGGGTACTACCAGCGCACCGAGGTGCGCGATCTGGTGCACGCGCTGCGGGTGGGCGTCGATGCCCGCGGCGCCAGCTTCGCCGCCTGGCTCCGGGGCCCCTTCGCGGCCGTGCCGCTGCCCGACGTCGACGCGATCCTGCGCGCCGACGCCCCGCTCGAGGCGCTGGCCCGACGCGCACCGGCGGCCGCGGACCGGCTCGAGCGCATCGGCGAGCTCGTGCGCGGCGCCCCGTTGACGGCGCTCAAGCGCCTGATCCGCGACCCCCTGCTCGACGGCCGCAGCTACCTCCACGTCCTCACCCGCGCGCAGCGGGCGAACGTCGACGCCCTGCTGTTCACGGTCGCCCAGCAACCGCCCCGCGATCTCGAAGCGCTGCTCGAGCGGCTCGAGGTGCTCAGCCGACAGACCGATGCGGGCGACGTGCCGCAGGCGGGCGACGGCGTCGAGCTGGTCACCGTGCACGGCGCGAAGGGGCTCGAGTGGCGCCTGGTCGCGGTCTACGACGCGGGGCGCGGGACGGGCGGCGGCCGTCCCCCGGTCCTCGTCGACGCGCCCGAACCCGAGGGAGGGGGTCCGGGCGACGCTGCCGCACGCCTCGAGGGGACGGTCAGCGTGACCGGCAGTCCGAACCACGCGGCGGCGGCGCGCCGCCGCGCCCAGCGCGAGGCGGCCGAGGACGAGCGACTGCTCTACGTCGCCCTGTCGAGGGCCCGCGAGCGACTGCTCGTCACCGGGAGCGCGGGCAAGGCCGCGCCGGGGCCGTGGACGTCCCTGCTCGAGGCGGTGGGCCTCGGCCCCTCCGCGCCGCACGCCGAGCTCGCGGGCACCCACGTGACCGTGCACGCGCCCCGGCCGGACGTGCCCGCTGGAGCGGCGACGATCCGCGATCCGTCGTCCGGCGGGCCGTCCTTCCCGGAGCTCGCCGCCTGGACCGATCGTCGCTGGGCGCCGCACCCGCACCCGCCGCTGCAGAGCCCCTCGGGCGTCGCCGCGGCGGCGACCGGGTCCGACCCCGACGCTGCCGGCCGAGCGGCGTCGCCCCCGGACGAGGAGCCGATGCGGCTCGGCGACCCCGCCGACGGCGAGCGGCTGCCGGGGCGCGCGGTCGCCGTCGGGACCCTGGTGCACGATGCGATCAGCAAGAACTGGGTCCGACCGGACGCCCGCGCGCTCGCCAACCTGCGCTCCCAGGAGGTCCTGTTCCCGTTCCGCGACGACGAGCGCGAGGCGATCCTGGCCGAGGTCGTCGAGCTGCTCGGTCGCTACCGCGCGATGCTCGGCGCCGAACTGCCGGCCCTGGAGGGCCGCGACGCCGACGAGGCCGAACTGCCCGTGGCGCTGCCGCAGGGCCCCACGGTCTGGCAGGGGGTGATCGATCGTCTGGTTCGCGTCGGTGACGACTGGCTGCTCGACGACTACAAGACCGACCGGACGGTCGAGCCCGACCGGTACGCGTTCCAGCTCGCAACCTACGTCGAGGCCGTGCACCGGGTGCGCGGGATCCGCCCCGCGGCCCGCCTCGTCTACCTGCGGCACGGCCGGGTCGAGGCGCTCGGGCCCGAGGCGCTGGAGGCGGCTTGGCGCGCCGGAACGGGCTCGAACGGGCGCGAGTAGGGGCAGCTGATCCATGCGCCGGTGACATTCGCATCAGCCCCGTCCAGGACGGCGCCCCTTGTGTGCCGAAAGGGGCCTTTCGTCCCAGTTTCGGTCGGGAGATTGGGGCATAGTGGTCAGTGCGGAACGGCTCGCGCCGACGCTCCCGGTTCGCACCCCGCGGACCGCGTCGTCGATCGCTCGAGCCCCGTCCGTGCGCACGGATCGATCGCGGGTTTCGCCTCGCGGATGTCCGAGAACGCTCCCGCGCCCCTGCGTCGATCCACGCCCACGACCGAACCATCGCTTGGACCGAACGCCCCTCATGCCGGAGGTCGACGTGACAGCGAGTCCCCCCCTACCGCCCGACGAGATCGCGCGCCTCGAGGCCGTCCGAAGCTTCGACACGGACCAGGCGCGCGGCCGCCTCGCGCTGGACCGCGTGGCGCGCATCGCCAAGTGGCTGTTCGATGCGCCGATCGCGCTGGTCACGCTCGTGGAGGATCGCCACCAGGAGTTTCTCACCCACTTCGGGACCGACCTCGAGGGCACCCCGCGAGAGCACAGCTTCTGCGCCCATGCCCTCGCCAGCTCGAGCACGCTGGTCGTGCCCGACGCGCTCGAGGACGAGCGATTCAAGGCCAACCCCCTCGTGCTGGACGATCCCAACATCCGCTACTACGCCGGGGCCCCGATGGTGACGAGCGGGGGCCACGGGATCGGCAGCGTGTGCGTGATCGACTCCGAGCCGCGCGCCGAGACCGATCCGATGCGCATGGCCATCCTCGTGACGCTGGCCGAGATCGCGGCCGACGCGCTCGAGCAGACCTTCCACGCACGCCGCCTGTCGAATTCGCTCGAGCGCATCGAGGCGATGCTCGGGAAGCTCGAGGCCGGCAAGAAGTCCTAGCGCGCCCCGCCGCCCCAGGCGGGTTCGAGCTGCAGGATCCTGCCGCGCAGCGCATGCCGGATCGGCGTCGGGTCGGGGACGCCGGCATCCCGCGTGCCGCCATCCCGCATGCCGCCGTCGCGCGGCACCTCGTCGTCCTCCTCGAAGCGGTACCGCGCGAGCTGCATCGCGTCGCGCGCCCCGGCGAGGATCGCTTCGAAGCGCCCGTCCGCCGCGTCGGGCGAGGCGTC